>NZ_BAAFGR010000091.1:0-31471 GCF_041154655.1 Nocardia sp. JMUB6875 | reverse complement strand
CCCGCATGGGCCGACGATGCCGCGCAGACCGCCACCGCGCGTGGTGAGTTCATCGGCGGCGATGCTGAAACCGGCGCCGCCCGTGATGAGTTCGGCCCCGCGCTTGGTGAGTCCGGGCATGCCACGCTCACTGCCGTACTGGCCGAACCCGGTGCGGGGCAGTCCAACTCCACTGCCGAGCGCACCGAATCCGCCGCTGAGCGCGCGGCTTCGGTTGCCGAGCGTCGTCCTGCGCTGCCGTCGCTGACCGGTGCTCGGTGGTGGGCGGCGTTCGCCGTATTCGTGTTGCACGCCTTGGTGTTTCTGCCTGTTTATCCGTTCCAGAAGTCGGAGCTGTTCCGGCACATCCACGAGTGGATCCCCATGCAGCTAGGGGCGGCGGGGGTGACGTTCTTCTTCGTGCTGTCGGGCTTCATCATCTACTGGTCGTTCAAGCCGGGGATGTCGGTGAGCGGGTTCTATCGGCGACGGGTGCTGAAGATCTGGCCGACGCATCTGCTGGCGGCCGCGGCGTTCATCGTGGTGGCGAGTGTGCCGCTGCATCGCGCGGTGGTGTGGGTGCCGAACCTGCTGCTGGTGCACACCTGGGTACCGAAGTGGACCACGGTGGGCGGGCTGAACGTGCCGTCCTGGTCGCTGGCCGCGGAAGTGTTGTTCTACTTCAGTTTTCCGCTCGTGCTGCCGCTGGTCCGGAAGATCCCGACCCGGCACCTGCTGCTGGCCATGGGCGTGCTGATGCTCGGCATCATCGCGCTGCACACCTCCTACTTCCTGTGGGTGGACGGCCCCAAGGGCATCGCGAACGCCTTCGCGCCGCGCCTGGTGCCGGGCAACACCTCGCCGTACTACGAGCTGCATGCCTCCCCGGCGTGGTTCCAGCAGCCGAATATCCCGGTGTCCCCGGCCTATTGGCTGAGCTACACCTTCCCGCTCTCGCGGCTGCCGGAGTTCTTCCTCGGCGTGCTCGCCGCCCGCATGGTGCTCGAAGGCCGTTGGCGCAACACCAATATGGCGTGGCCGCTGCTGGCCCTGACGGTCGCCTACGCCGCCACCTGGGTGGTGCCGGTGAACTACAAGATGTCGGTGCTGCTGCTGGCCCCGATGACCGCGGTGGTGGCCACCATGGCGGCCCGCGACCTGGCGGGCATCGGCGGGATCAACAACCACCCGCGCATGGTGTGGCTGGGCAATGTGTCCTTCGCGTTCTATCTCATCCAGTTCCCGGTCATGGTGCTCATCACCCGGAACCTCATCGGCGGCAGGCAATTCGGCATTCTCGGCTGGGCCGGATTCTCGCTGCTGAGCCTGGTGGTCTCGACCGCCATCGCCGCGGCCCTCTACCACTGGGTGGACCTGCCGATCATGCGCAAGTTCGCCCGCTCGAAACGCCCCTGACCCCCGGTTTCCGGGGCAGGGAGTCTCGGGGCACGGGGTCTCGGGGCACCGAATTTGCCGGGTACCCGCCCGTCCGGCCGCCGTCCTAACGTTTCACCGCCGCAAGCGAATCGCGGCGGTGATGCGTAGGGCTCGGAGGGATCGGCGTGGTTGCGGAGTTGGTGGCGGAGGCGGGCATCGTCGCGGAGCCGGAGGAGCCTCCGGCGCAGCCGTGGAATCCGCTGGCGCGGTGGGTATTCCGTTACGCGTTCGTCGTGATCGGCGTCGGCATGGCCGGGGTACTGGTATTCCACGCGGTATTCCGATCGCTGGGCGTCGCGCAGGCGTCGGTCCTGGAGGCCGCGAAGTGGACGAGCCTGCATCCGCTCACCGACTGGATGGGCGAGCACGTCTTCGACACCCGAGTCGACTGGTCCCCCACCGGAAGCGGTGATACCGCGGCGAATTGGGTGGCCCAGTTCACCCTGCTGGTGGTCGCGGTGCCGGTGACCGTCGTGTGGTCGATCCTGGACCGGCGTCGCCTGAACTACGCGCGACTCTATTCCTGGTTCCGGCTGACCCTGCGTTTCGCGCTGCTGTCGGCCATGCTGTTGTACGGCATGGCGAAGCTGCTGCCCTCGCAGATGGCGTTCGCCCTGGCGCGCCTGATCGAGCCGTTCGGCGATATGAGCCCGATGTCGGTCCTGTGGACCTCGACCGCGTCGTCGGAGCCGTACGAGATCGCCTTGGGCGCGGCCGAAGTCCTCGCCGGGCTGCTGCTGATCCTGCCGTTCACCGCCGGGCTGGGCTCGATCCTGGCGGTGCTGGTGACCTTGCAGGTGTTCCTGCTCAACCTCACCTTCGACGTCCCGGTGAAGCTCTTCTCGTTCCAGCTGCTGGTGTACGCGCTGGTCCTGGCCGCCCCGGACGTGGCCCGCATCGTGCGGGCGCTGGTCGGCCGGGCGGTGCCGGTGCGTCGTCCCGAAGGTCTGGTCACCACGCGCCGCGCCGGTCGAATCCTGCTCGCTGGCCAGCTGATCCTCGGCGTCTGGCTACTGGGCACCATCGTCGCCGAGGGCTACGACGCCTGGTCCACCTACGGCAACGGCCGCCCCCACTCGCCCCTCTACGGCATCTGGAACGTCACCGAATACACCGTCCCCGGCCAGGACGCCCCGGCCGACCGCCTCCGCCGCATCGTCTTCGACCTCGAGGAGGCCGTGACCGCACAGCAGATGGACGACTCCCTCCACGACTTCCCGGTCCAGATCGACACCGACCACCGGACGATCACCATCACCAAGGACATGGCCCACGTATGGCGTGTCGCCACCCTGACCTATCAACAGCCCGACCCGGACCACCTGACCCTGGACGGCCAATTCGCCGGCCACCCCGTCCACATGACCCTCACCCGAATCCCCCTCGATCGCTTCCCGGTCGTCTCACGTGGCTTCCACTGGATCCAGCCCAACGTGTACCTCCGCTAACTCGGCGTGTCTGGGGCGACGCGCCGTGTCCTGGGCGGATGGATGGGCTACGGGATCCTGTCGGTTGGCGGCGCTAATCTGCGGGGATGGTCAAACCGGAATCGGCGTTGCGGCGGTTGATGCGCGATATGGGGAAGCTGCTGCAGCCGTATGGGTTTGACGGGGTCGACCCGACTTGGACTCGGGTGACCGAGGGCGGTTTGGCGACCGTTGCGCGGACGCGGACGTTCCGGACGTTCACCGGCGGGCAGCAGGTGCTCGGGTTCGGGCTGGGGTGGAGTGCGACGCCGGTTGCCTGGTGGGAGTATCGGGCGTGGTGCGAGGAGCGAATCGGGCTGTCGCCCAGT
The DNA here is from genome assembly GCF_041154655.1 of Nocardia sp. JMUB6875. NCBI lineage: Bacteria > Bacillati > Actinomycetota > Actinomycetes > Mycobacteriales > Nocardiaceae > Nocardia > Nocardia sp. JMUB6875. The sequence goes on along the minus strand of NZ_BAAFGR010000091.1, from coordinate 28,260 downwards.
GCCATCGAGGCCGCCACCGGTCCGGGGCTATTGCCGGATGAGGGATTGCCCGAGGATGCGGCCCGGCTGTGGTCGATCCGGCTGGATCCCGCGCAGCCGGGCCACGTCATGCCGGAGGATGTCGAGGCCATTCGCGCCGAACTGCCCCGCCGCGTGCACGCCGCTGCCCGCCGCGCACTGCGGCTGCTGGAGGTGGACAGCTACCTGGAAGAGCTACTGGCACAGCCGGACCCGCATATCGGAACCCTGGAGGCGATCGTCGTCCTGCTGGCCGAGCACGGTCCGAGCCGTGAACTCGACGAGGCGCTCGACAATTTCGTGCGGGTCGCGGGGGACCGGTCCCGCGATGTCATCGATTACACGGCCGAGCGGACGGTGGCGAGCCGAACGGCGTGATTACCGCCCGGCTCGGGTGATTACTGGCTGGCGTTGCGCTGGTATTCGCGCCACGCCTTCTGGGTATCGGTCAGCTTCGGCTTGGGCGTGCGATTGCGGAAGTAGTTGACCACCATCATGACCGGGAGAATGAACGCCTGGAAGAAGATGAAATAGGAGCCGCCGTCGAAAAGGAAGGCGAGATAAAAGGCGTAGCCGAGGAATCCGACGCCGAAAATGGCATTGAGCGCTCGCGACCAATCGTTCTGCTGCCGCATCGCCGCCAGGACGAGCATGATGACCCCGCTGAGCGCGAGCAGACCGACATACCAGTTGAACATGAAGTCCCCCGAAGACAATTCAGCCCGACCGGTCGGTCGGGCCTGCGGAACATTAACACCGGCCAATCCGGCGCGCCACCGATAATTCGATGGCGGCCGGAGGGCGGTCAGCGGCGCGGAATCGAGGGAGTCTCCCAGGCGCGGGCGTAGCGGGTCTTGTCGGCCGACTTGTCCGGCTTGCTGCGGTAGACGACGTACGGCCGCACCAGGTAGCCGACCGGCGCGGAGAACATGTGCACCAGCCGCGTGTAGGGCCAGAAGCCGACCAGCGCCAGCACGATCAGGCCGTGCACCTGGAACGTCCAGGGTGTGCCCACCATGAGATCCGGATGCGGATGCAGCGTGAACAGGCTGCGGAACCACGGCGACACCGTCTCGCGGTAGTTGTAGGTGCCCCACAGCAGGTTGCTGCCCCAGGTGTTGAGCAGCCCGGTGATCAGGGCGGCTGCCAGCAGGACATACATCGCCTTGTCATTGGCGGTGGTGGCCTGCCGCACGGCCGACACCGTGATCCGCCGGTAGAGCAGGATCGCGATTCCGGCGATGACCGCCAGTCCCGCAACCGATCCCGCCGACACCGCGACCACGTGATAGGCCTCCTCAGAGATCCCGAGCGCGTCGGTCCACGACTCCGGAACGAGCACGCCGAGCACGTGCCCGCCGATCACCCCGAGCATGCCGAAGTGGAACAGCGGGCTACCCAGCCGCAGCAGTCGCGACTCGTAGATCTGCGAAGACCGTGTGGTCCAACCGAATTGGTCGGTGCGATACCGCCACAGGTGGCCCAGCACGAACGAGGTGAAGGCGATGTAGGGCAGTATCAGCCAGAGCCCGGAGCTCATCGGCGGGCCTCCTGTCCGGTGAACGCGAGCGGATCCATGGCGAAGGGGTCGAGGCCGACCTCTTCCTCCGGCGGCCCGGCCGCGGCGAGTTCGGCAATGCGCCGGCGGTCGGCGGTGGTGACCGGTGGCAGTGTCGCCACCACCGACGCCAGCACCCCGGCATAGGGAGATCCGCTGTCGGAAAGCGACAACCGCAGCAGTTCCAATACCGGGACGTGTTCGCCCAGCAGCCGTTCTCCGCCGATCGGGTCGACGGTGGCGGCGAATTCGAGCAGCACGGGCAGATGGTCGGGCAGCTCCTCATCGCCGAGTTCGACACCCGCGTGGCGGTACGCGTGCTTGAACCGCAGCAGTGCCATCCCGCGCTTGCGAGTGTCGCCATAGGCGTAGAACGTCAGGTGCAGGCTTGCGCGCCGACGCATGTCGAAGGTCTCGACATACTCCTGGGCCAGCACGATCGGGTCGCTGGTGCGCAGGTGGGTAAGGAACCCGGCCAGCAGCGGACGCATCGTATCGGGCAATTCGCTTGCGGCGGCATCGAGTTCGTCCAGCATGGCCAGCGTCTGCTCACCCGGGTAGTCGAGCAGCAGAGCACCCAGCCGCCACACCAGGCGACGATCGCGATCGGACAGCGGGACCGCGGGCTCGGGACGGCGGCGCAGCTTCAACAGGCTCATCGCGTCGCTCCGGGGGAGTCCGGGGCGTCGTCGAGCAGGGCGCGGGTACGCGGGTGAGGGTAGTCGAGCCCCAGCGCGTTCAGTCGCCAGCCGAGGCGCTGCTCGTGATCCACAGGGGCGGTAATGGTTTCGGTGCGTCGCCGCAGTCTCCGCAGGTTCATCGCGTCGCTCCGGTGGGCTCGGGCTCGATGGATTCGGTGGCGGTCGCATCGCTTTCGGCGGCGTCCGAGTGGTGCCCATTTCCGTTGGCTCCGTTGCCATTGCCAGCGGCGCCGTTGCCGTTGGTGGATTTGGGCACCAGCCCGCTGGTGCTCTTGCCGTCCCAGTTGAGCAGGTTGATCCGGTTGGATTTCTGCTCGGGCGCGGCGGCACCATTCGTATCGGTGAGGTGGAATTTGTCGGCCATGTAGTCGAAGGCGGTCATGCCGGGGCCGCCGTCGGTGTCGAGGGAGCAGCCGGTGGCGAGTGAATCCAATTCGTGCGCTTTGGAAGTCGCGCCGGAGGGGATCACGTAGCGGTGCTCGTATTTGGCGATGGCGAGCAGCCGGTACATGGCCTCGATCTCCTCGGGTTCGAGGCCGACCGCGTCGGGAATGGTCAGGTCGGGTTCCTGGCCGAGGTTGATCGAGCGCATGAACGATCGCATGCCCGCCAGGCGCTGCAGGGACGCTCGCACCGGGCCGATCTCACCGGCGGTGAACAGTTCGGCCAAGTACTCCAGGGGAATTCGCAGCGCGTCGATCGCGCCGAAGAGGTTGTTGTGGTTCTCGCCGTCGTGCCCGGTCTGGGTGAGGGTGTCGACCACCGGGGACAGCGGCGGCACGTACCAGACCATCGGCATGGTGCGGTATTCCGGATGCAGCGGCAGCGCGATCTGGTAGTCGACGATCAGCTTGTAGACCGGCGAATCCTGCGCGGCCTGAATCCATTCCGGGGAGATCCCGGCGCGCTCGGCCTCGGCGATGACGCGCGGGTCGTGCGGGTTGAGGAACACGCCCAGCTGCGACGGGTACAGGTCCTTGTCATCGGTGACCGACGCGGCCTCGAGCACCTTGTCGGCGTCGTAGAGCATGACGCCGATGTAGCGCAGGCGGCCCACGCAGGTCTCCGAGCACACCGTCGGAATACCGACCTCCACACGCGGGTAGCAGAAGGTACATTTCTCCGCCTTGCCCGTCTTGTGGTTGAAGTAGATCTTCTTGTACGGACACCCGGTCACACACTGCCGCCAGCCGCGGCACTTGTCCTGATCCACCAGCACGATGCCGTCCTCGGCACGCTTGTAGATCGCACCCGACGGGCACGACGCCGCGCACGACGGGTTGAGACAGTGCTCGCAGATCCGCGGCAGGTAGAACATGAAGGTCTCTTCGAACTCCAGCTTGACCTGCTCGGAGAGCTTGGCCAGCAACGGGTCCTTACCCACCTGCTCGGGGCCCGAGCCCAGCGAGTCGTCCCAGTTCGCGCCCCAGGTGACCTTGGTGTCCTCACCGGTGATCAGCGACTTGGGCTTGGCCACCGGCGTGGTGTCCATCTGCGGTGCGGACAGCAGATTCTCGTAGTCGTAGCTCCACGGGTCGTAGTAGTCGCTGACCGTGGGCAGATCCGGGTTGGCGAAGATATTGAGCAGCCGCTTCATCCGGGACCCGGACTTGAGGGTCAGCCGCCCCTTCTTGTCGAGGGTCCACCCGCCCTTCCACTTCTCCTGGTCCTCGTAGCGGCGCGGATACCCTTGTCCCGGACGGGTTTCCACATTGTTGAACCACACGTACTCGGTGCCGGAGCGGTTGGTCCAGGCCTGCTTGCAGGTGACGCTGCAGGTGTGGCAGCCGATGCACTTGTCCAGGTTCATGACCATGGCCAGTTGAGCCATCACGCGCATGACTAGTACTCCACTTCCTGCGAGCGCTTGCGGATCGTGGTGACCTCGTCGCGCTGATTTCCGGTGGGGCCGTGGTAGTTCAGCGCGAACGACTGCTGCGCGTAGCCACCGATGAGATGCGAGGGCTTGATCATGATGCGGGTCAGCGCATTGTGGATGCCGCCGCGTTTGCCCTTGCCCTGCTTGACTTCCGGGGTGCCCTCGATGCGCGGGACGTTCACCGCGCGGTCCTGGGCGTGGTACATGAACACCGTGCCCTCGGGCATGCGATGCGACACGATCGCGCGAGCGACCACGATGCCGTTGCGGTTGATCGCCTCGATCCAGTCGTTGTCGGCGACACCGATCTTCTTGGCATCGACATCCGACATCCAGATCGCCTGTCCGCCACGGGAAAGCGTCAGCATGTGCAGGTTGTCCTGGTACGCGGAGTGGATCGACCACTTCGAGTGCGGCGTCAGATAGCGCACCGTGACACCATTGCCGTCGACATTGCCGATGCCGGGCTCGGCGAACAGCGCACTCATGTCCAGCGGCGGCCGGTAGATAGGCAGCTGCTCACCGAGCTCGATCATCCAGTCGTGATCGAGGTAGAAGTGCTGCCGCCCGGTGAGCGTGTGCCACGGCTTCTTGCGCTCGACATTGATGGTGAACGGCGAGTACCTGCGCCCGCCGGTCTCGCTCCCGGACCATTCCGGTGAGGTGATCACCGGAACGGGCCGGGCCTGCGTGTCGGCGAAGGTGATTCGCTTACCCTCGTGTTCGGCCGCGAGATCGGCCAGGTCGGTCCCGGTGCGCCGTTCCAGCGCATGGAACCCTTCCACCGCGAGCCGGCCGTTCGTGGTACCGGACAGTGCCAGGATCGCCTCGGCCGCGTGGGTGTCCTTGGCCAGCGACGGACGGCCTTGGGCGACACCGGAAACGATGGTGCCGTTCACGCCGCGCAGGTAATCTACCTCGGCATCGGGCAATGTGGTGACACCCTTGGTGGTGAGTCCCAGCTGCTCGACCAGCGGCCCGAGCGCGGCCATCTTCTCCGCGACCTTCGGGTAGTCACGTTCGACGACAACGAGTTTCGGCATGGTGACACCCGGAACGGGCTCACACTCGCCGTGCTTCCAATCGAGTACCCGTCCACCGGCCTGCGCCAGCGCGTCGGCGGTGTCGTGCTGCAGCGGCACCGCGACCAGATCCTTGCGGACGCCGAGATGCTTCTCGGCCAGCCAGGAGAAGCCGCGCGCGATGCGGTGGAACGCCTCGAAATCGGTCTTGGCCTCCCACGGCGGGGAGATGGCCGGGGTGAAGGCGTGCACGAAGGGGTGCATGTCGGTGGAGGACAGGTCGTGCTTCTCGTACCAGGTGGCGGCGGGGAGGACGATGTCGGAGAACAGGGTCGTGGAGGTCATGCGGAAGTCCAGCGACAGCAGCAGATCCAGCTTGCCGGTCGCCGCCTCGTCCCGCCATTCCAGTTCCTGCGGGCGGATGCCGGTGGCCTCGCCGGTCTGCAGGTTGGAGTCCGCGCCGAGGAGATGCTTGTGGAAGTATTCGTTGCCCTTGCCGGAGGAGCCGAGCAGGTTGGCGCGCCAGACGGTGAGCACACGCGGGAAGTTTTCGGGGGCGTCGGGATCCTCGCAGGCGAAGCGCAGGTCGCCCGACTTCAGGCCGTCCACAACGTAATCCGCGGGCGCCTTGCCCGCCTGCTCGGCCTCGTCGACGAGATCGAGCGGGTTCCGGTTGAGCGTCGGGTAGGACGGCATCCAGCCCAAACGTGAAGCGAGAGCGATATTGTCGGCGGCCGTGCGCCCGGCGAAGGTGCCCTTGCCGAGCGGGGAGGCGAACGATTCCGAGGTGAACGGGTCGTAGCGCCACTGGTCATTGGCCAGGTACCAGAACACGGTGCCCTGCATCTGACGCGGCGGCCGCTGCCAGTCCGAGGCGAAAGCCAGTGTGGCCCAACCGGTCACGGGACGGCACTTCTCCTGTCCCACGTAATGCGCCCAGCCGCCACCGTTGACGCCCTGACAGCCGGTGAGCAGGGTGAGGGTGAAGAAGGAGCGGTAGATCTGGTCGGAGTGGAACCAGTGGTTGGTGCCCGCGCCCATCAGGATCATGGACCGGCCCTGGGACTTCTCGGCATTGTCGGCGAATTCGCGGCCGATGCGTTCGGCCTGTTGGGCGGGGACGCCGGTGATCGATTCCTGCCAGGCGGGCGTGTACGGCTCGCTCGCATCGTCATAGCCCGTCGGCCAGCTGCCGGGCAGGCCGGGCCGGGCCACGCCGTACTGCGCCAGCAGGAGATCGAACACCGTCGTCACCCGACGTCCCGCGATGACGGTGGTCGGCACGCCGCGGGTGAGAACGTCCGAGGCGGGCCCGTCGAAGCGCGGGAACTGCACGGCCGCAGCGTCATCGGTGCGACCGTGCAAACTCAGGAGGGGATCGATGTCCCCCAGCTCGAGGTTCCACCGGCCCTTGCCCGCCTCGTTGAAGCGGTGGCCGAGAGAACCGTTGGGCACCTGCGGATTTCCGTCGGAATCCAGCAGGACGGTCTGGTGCTCGACACCCTCGCCGGTGTGGCCGAGGTCGGCGGCGGTGAGGAACTTGCCCGGGACGGCCACGCCGTCCTTGTCCTCGAGGGTGATCAGGTAGGGGAGGTCGGTGTAGCGCTTGACGTAGTCGGTGAAGTACGGAGTCTGCTTCTCCACGAAGAACTCTCGCAACACCACATGACCCATGGCCATGGCCAGCGCGGCATCGGTGCCCGGGCGGGCCGGAACCCACTCGTCGGCGAACTTGGTGTTGTCGGCGTAGTCGGGGGAGACGACCACGACCTTCTGACCCCGGTAGCGGGCCTCGGTCATGTAGTGGGCGTCCGGGGTACGGGTCACCGGGACGTTGGAACCCCACATGATGAGGTACCCGGCGTCGAACCAGTCGGCGGATTCCGGGACGTCGGTCTGGTCGCCGAATACCTGCGGGGAGGCGACGGGCAGGTCGGCGTACCAGTCGTAGAACGACAGCATCGAGCCGCCGATCAGCGAGATGAAGCGGGCCCCGACGGCGTGCGAAACCATCGACATGGCTGGGATCGGCGAGAAGCCCGCAACCCGGTCCGGGCCGTACTGCTTGATCGTGTAAACGTGTGCGGCAGCGGCGATCTCGGCGGCTTCCCACCACTCGGCGCGCACGAACCCACCCTTACCACGCGCGGACTTGTAGGTCTTGGCCTTGGCGGGGTCCTCGACAATGGACTCCCACGCCAGCACCGGATCCTTGAGCCGGTTCTTGGCCTCGCGGTACATCTCCAGCAGGGCGCCGCGGATGTAGGGGTAGCGGATGCGCGCGGGGGAGTAGGTGTACCAGGAGAACGACGCGCCACGCGGGCAGCCGCGGGGTTCGTACTCCGGCTTGTCGGCGCCGACGCTGGGGTAGTCGGTCTGTTGGGATTCCCAGGTGATGACGCCGTCGGAGACGTAGATCTTCCACGAACACGAGCCGGTGCAGTTCACACCGTGCGTGGACCGCACCACCTTGTCATGCGACCACCGGTCCCGATAGAACTCGTCGGCCTCGCGCCCGCCCACTCGATGCAGGGTGCGCAGATCGCCGGAGACCTCGCCGCGGTTGAAATACTTCCCCAGTCGAAGCAGCGCATCGGCGGACGAGTGTCCGTTCTGCGAGATAGCCATAACGCCCCCTTCGAGCTGGAAAACCGGGCTGCTGGCTCGACTGTAAGGACGTGGCGGGAGGCATCAAAACGGTTTCCTCACAATGCGCGAGAGGCAAAAGTGAGCTGTGAGATCCAAGAAATCTTGCGGTCACTGGAGAGTCGCGGGAGTAGTGTGTCACTTCGGGTGTGACCTGGGAAAACCATGATTTCGATGGTGAAACGAGTTCTCGCCGAGGGGTTTCGGAGCGGCCGCGGTGATGCTTCCGAAACGGTCGGTTCTCGGTTACTTAATATTTGTTAACACATCTTTGGATAGCTGGCGGGTCGCTATATCGTGCTTTCATGCAGCGATTCGAAGGAGTCATCGAAGCAGCGAACGGCGGCGGCGCTTTCATCCCGGTACCGCCGGAAATCATCGAAGCCCTGGGCGGCGGCGGCCGCATCCCGGTCCAGGCCACCTTCGACGGCATCCCGTACCGAGGCTCCATCGCCAACATGGGCGCCGGCCCGTGCCTCGGCATCCTGAAGGCCATCCGCACCGAACTCGGCAAGTCTCCGGGCGACCACGTCACGGTGACCGTCGAACGCGAGACTGCCGACCGCACCATCGCCGTCCCCGACGACCTGGCTGCTGCACTGACGGCCGGGGGTGTGCGCGAATCGTTCGAGGCGCTCTCCTATACCAAGCGCCGGGAGGCTGTTGCCTCTGTAACCGACGCCAAGAAGCCTGAGACTCGAACTCGGCGGATTGCCAAAATCATTGAGTCGCTTGTGGGGTAGCGAAGTTTGAAAAGTCTTGTGGGAACGGACATTTCGGGTTCCTAGGTGATCGTTTGAGGCGTAGAATTAGCACATGGGTTCGAAAGGAGAGACACTCGAGGACTGCGGACTGACCGAACTGGAAGCCGCGGTACGCAACTGCACCGACCGCGTGCAGTACGGCGACCTGACCTCGCTGTCCGGCGACGACGTGGTGGCGGTGATGCAGCGCGTGGAAACCTGCCAGCGCCAGCTCTCGGCACTGGGGTCCAAGCTGATCATCGAGGCCACCGATCGTGGCCTGCCCGAAACCAGCGGTGCCGGTTCGCCGGTGGCGTTCCTGCGCCACACCCTGCATTTGACCCGCCACGACGCCTCCACCCGCATCAAGATCGCTGCGCAGGTGGGGGAATTCCACCAGGCCGACGGGCAACTCGCGCCGCCGGTGCTGGAAGTCACCGCCGAAGCCTATGAAGCAGGCGATATCTCGCGCGATCACGTCCGCAACATCGTGGACGTCATGAATCATCTGCCCGCTGATGTGCCGGTGGAAACCCGTGCCGAGACCGAGCAGATCCTGGTCAACTACTGCTGCGAGGGCTGGCCCGATGACCTGCCCCGCACGGGCCGCGAAATCCTGGCTCGCCTCGATCCCGAAGGCACGGTGGTCAGTGACGCGGATCGTCACCGCCGTCGCGGCATCAAGGTCGGCCGCCCGGGGATCGATGGGATGTCGTGGATCGAGGGTTGGCTCACTCCGCAGCTGCGGGCGTTGTTGGATGCGTTCCTGGCCAAGTACGCCCGCCCGGGCATGTGCAACCACGAGGACGCCGACAGCCCGCAGGTCTCCGACGCCCTCATCGACTCCACGGTGTTGGATGCGGCGGCGCGTCGGGATCGTCGTGATGCCGGGCAGCGGGTGCACGACGCGTTCATCGCCTTGCTGCAACCCGATTTGGATCTGCGCAAGCTCGGCTCGCATCGCGGTATGCCGGTGCAGGTCACCCTGCAGATGAACCTCGCCGATCTCGAACGGGGTTCGGGTCTTGCGACGACCGCCTCCGGCGTCCAGATGTCGATCAACGAAGCGTTGAAGATGGCCGGTGGTACCCGTCCGGTGCTGATCGTGAACGACGACAAGGGGATTCCGCTCTACCTCGCCTACGGGCAGCGCATCGCCTCCGCAGGACAGCGGTTCGGGCTGCTGGCTCGCGATCGTGGCTGCACGTTCCCCGGCTGTGACGCTCCGGCGGATATGTGCGCCGCACACCACGTGACCGACTGGGTGAAGGGTGGCCCGACGGATCTGGACAACCTGGCCCTGGTCTGCGATCACCACCACGCGTTGGTGAACGACAGCCCGAACGGCTGGAAGACGAAGATGTTGGGGAAGGATTCCCCGCATCGCGGGCGGGTCGGCTGGATCGCTCCGAAGGCCCTCGACCCCACGGGCACACCGCAAGTCAACGAGAAACATCACGCCGGGCAGCGGGTCGCCACTGCGGTCGAGTCCAGTTGCCGGGAGTGGGGTTCAACGGCTGCATGAGGCCCGGCTGCTCGTCTACGTCTGGTGTGCGCAGGGACGGGGAAGTGTGGTCACCTCGCCTGCCCTACCGGACTTGGGCTGACGCCGGGTTGGGAGCCGCTCCCGCCGATCCCGGCCCACGGACTGCACGGATCACCTTCAAAGACAACAGAACAAGAACCAAAGACCCAAAGATCCAAGACTCAAAGATCCAAAACCCCAAGATCCAAAGACCTTTGACAACTCCACAGAGTTTCTTTTCTCCCGCGCCGGGCCGCTGCGCGGCCGAGCCGCGAGGTGGCTGGTACCGCAGCCGAGGCCGCGCACCCAGCCACCTCCTCTCCCTTCTCCAGGCGTCTTTTATCTTTTCTTCTTTTTGTCTCTTTGTCTTTCGCCCTATTCGGCGATGAGCTCGGCCTCAGAATCCAAGGCTCGCTGCGCTTCGTCCGAGACCCCTACGGCACCGGGCCGGTAGGTGACCGACCGAAGGTTTCCGGTGTAGCGGAAAACGCCTCGCCGGTCGCGAAGGTCCCACGAGACCGGGCCACGGGCATCGAGGCCGACAGAAATTCCGGTCCAGGGCGACATGCCGACCAGCTGAACCTGGCCCGGAAGCTCGCCCGCTCGGACACCGTCGATGCCGACAGTGAAGTCCCAGCGTAGATGCGGTTGGACACTCGCCGAGACGGTGAGAAGACGACTGCCGGTGGGGATTTCGCCAGCATCGAGAATGGTGTACCGGCCGTAGGCGTTGTAGCCGAAGATCAGGTGGCCGTTCTCGATATAGAGCAGGTAGCCGCCGAGCGGGTCGCCGTGGGCGACGAGGACGCCTTCGTCGCCGGGGGAGTAGCCGTCGAGCTCGATGGCGATGGTGAAGTCGCGGTAGGCGATGAGGCGTTGGGAGCGGTAGCGCTCCAGGGTCGGAGTGCCGGGGAGGATGCGGACCTGGTTGCCGAAGCGGGATTCCTCGGGGCGTCGCTTGGCCAGGTCGGCTCGGGTGATGAGCGGGAAAACCGTGTTGTGCCAGGCGGCTTCGTCCCAGGCGGCCGAGAGTTCGTTCACCTTTTCCGGCAGTTGCTCCGAGAGATCGTGGAGTTCGGTCGGGTCGGTGCGGACGTCGAAGAGTTGCCAGCGCGGGTTGTCGATGCCGCGTTCGGGTTCGTAGAGGGCGAGGAGCTTCCAGCCGTCGCGGTAGAAGCCGCGGTGGCCGGTCATTTCGGAGTACTGCTCGACGTGCTGGGAGATGGCGGTCGGGTCGCGGAGGACGTCCACCGCGGAGACGCCGTCGAAGTCCTTGGCGGGCAGGCCGTTACGGACGGTCGGGCGGTTCAGTCCGGCCAGTTGGAGCAGGGTGGGGGCCAGGTCGGTGATGTAGACGTATTCCTGGCGGACGCCGGAGTCCTCCTCGGTGCGGGGTAGGCCCTTCGGCCAGGAGAGGACGAACGGGACTCGTACGCCGCCCGCGAAGGTCTGGCCCTTGTAGAAGCGGAACGGCGTGTTCGAGGCCTGGCCCCAGCCGCGCGGGTAGTGGACGCCGAGCTTGGCGGTGCCGATCAACTCGTCGTCGTGGGGGACGTCGCGCTCCCAGTCGGGCTCGTCCACCTGCGCGAATTGCGCGAAATAGGTTCGGGTCCCCTCGGGGCCGCCTTCGGCGGTACCGCCATTGTCGGAGGTGAACACGATGATGGTGTTGTCCAGCTCGCCGAACTGCTCGAGCGTATCCACGATCCGGCCCAGGCTCGGGTCGATGCTGTCGACCATCCCGGCGTACACCTCCATGTACCGCTCGAACCGCGACCGCTGCTCATCGGTCAGCGAATCCCATTCCTGCGCTTCGTAACCCGGCTCGGTGTTCCGCGGCTTCTGCTGCGTCCCCTCCGGGAACAGGCCCGCGGCGATCTGCGCGGCGAACCGCGTCTGCCGCAACCGATCCCAGCCCTCGCGATACCGGCCCCGATACTTCGCCTGATCCTCCGGCTTGGCCTGCAACGGCCCGTGCATGGCGGTATGCGCGAAGTACAGGAAGAACGGCTTGGTCGCATCGTGCGCCCGCAGGTCCTTGATGTATCCGATGGCCCGATCGGTGTAATCGTCGGTGAGGTAGTAGCCCTCCGGGTACTCCTCGATATCCACCGCCGAACTGTCCGAGATCAACTGATTCGGATGGTAGAAGGAGTTCAGGCCCTCCAAAGACCCGTAGTACCGGTCGAATCCGCGTTGTGTGGGCCACGAATCCCGGTGCGCCGCCGGATGCAGCGTGGCATCCCGCACCAGATGCCATTTCCCGACCGCGTACGTCGCATATCCGTTGGCGCGCAGGATCTCCGGCAATGTCAGCACATCATCGGCCAGTTCCAGCCGCAGCCCGGGGTATCCGGGATCGGCATTGGCGACGAACCCGAATCCGGCCCGATGCGAATTGACTCCGGTCAGCAGCGCGGCCCGCGACGGCGAGCACAGCGGCGTGGTGTGAAAGTTGGTGAGCCGCAACCCCTTGGCCGCCAGTCGATCCAGAGTCGGCGTTTCGATCTCCGAGCCGAACGGGCCGATATCGCTGAATCCCATGTCGTCGACCAGCACCACGACGATATTGGGCGCACCCTCCGGCGCGGTCGGCGGATACAGCCATTCCGGTGTGGAATCTGCGGTGGTGCGGCCGATCTGGCCGCTGAAGTTCTCATAGCCACGGGCATTGTCGGGGACTGACGCACGGGCATTGTCGGGGACTGACATGCGTTCAGCAAAGGTCGCGGACCAGGTCCCGAGCCAGGGTTTCACTCTCACTGCGCGCAACCGGTGATCCGTCATTCACCCGGCGATAGCGTCGCCGAACACCATCAAGGCCCGGTCCACAGTTCGAGGATTCCCCATGACTTCGTCCCCCGGCGGTCTCGACCGCCGTATTTTCCTGCGCAGTTCCGCGGTCGCCGCCCTGGCGATCCTCGGAGGCGGGGCCCTGGCCGCCTGCACCTCGGCGGTGAGCCAGCAGCGCGGCGGTGACGACAACGCGCAGCCCGTGCGCGGCGGGACCCTGAAGTACGGCGTCCTCGTGGACATCGTGCCGGCCAACCTGCTCACCAATACCGGTAGCACCCCGTATGTGATCGGGCTGGTCTTCGAATCGCTGGTGCGCTACCCGCACGACAAGCTGGAACCGCAACCGCTGCTGGCCAAGAGCTGGACGGTGACCCCGGACGGCAAGTCCATCACGCTGAACCTGCGCGATGACGTGAAGTTCCACAGCGGACGGGCTTTCACCTCCAAGGACGTCGAGTTCTCGTACCGCACCTACGCCGACCCGAAGTGGTCGGGGCAGTTGAAGAGCACGGCGGCCAAGATCACCGCGTTCGACACCAGCGACCCGCACAAGATCACCCTGACGCTGGAACACCCGCTCAGCAATCTGTTCGATTTGCTGGACACCGTGCCCATCCTGGACAGCGAGTCCATCGACCAGCTGGCCACCGGCGACAAGATCATCGGAACCGGGCCGTTCCGGTTCACCCAGCGAATCCCCAACCAGCAGTTGGTCTTCGAGAAGAACCCGGCCTACTGGGTCCCGGACCGCCCCTACCTGGACCGCGTCGAATTCCGGGTCATCTCCGACAACCAGGCCCAGCTCAACGCGCTCAAAACCGGCCAGATCGACCTCGCCGACGGCATCAACTACCGCGACACCGAGAACCTGGCCAAGGCCGACGGCTACCGCGTCTACACCTTCGACGGCGCGGAACTGCAGGTCTACGTCGGCGCGAACGTCACCGACCCCTCGCTCGCCGATGTCCGTGTGCGCCAAGCCATCGCCTACGCCCTCGACCGCGAACGCATCATCAAGGAAGTGTTCCGCGGCGCGGGCTACGCGCTGAACCTGCCGTGGCCCAAGAGCTCTCCCGCCTTCGACCAGGCCCGCAACACCCGGTACACGCGAGATGCCGCCAAGGCCAAGCAGATTCTGGCCCAGCTGCCCAAACCCGCGAAGCTGCCACTGGCCTACAACACCGCGTATGCCACGTCCGAGGCCATCGCCCAGATCGTGCAGGCCAACCTCGCCGAGATCGGCATCGAGGTGGAGCTCGTGCCCACTGAGAACGCGACCTTCCTCAAGCAGCTGATCGGCGCGCAGTTCCCGGGCCTGTGGATCACCGACCACTCGTGGGCGCAGTTCGTGCCGTCCACGCTGACCGTGAGTGCCTACCCCTTCAACGCTCGCAAGAACGCCTCCCGCTACGAATCGGCCGACTACGTCAAGGCAGCCGACGCGGCCTGGCAACTGCCTCAGGCCACCGGGCCCGACGCCACCCGCGCCTACCAGGCGCTCAGCGACCAACTGCTGGACAGCCTGTTCCTGATCGAGATCGGCGTCCACGACTGGCAGAACAGCGCCACCAAGAAACTGCACGGCTTCAACTGGACCAAGCGCCGCGAACTCCAGCTCACCGAGGCCTTCCTCGCATGAGCGCGTATCTGTTGCGCCGAGTGCCCTCCGCCCTGGCGGTGCTCTTCGGCGCGTCAGTGCTCATCTTCCTGCTGCTGCGATTGGTTCCCGGCGACCCGGCCACCACCCTGGCCGGACCCGACGCCACCCCGGACACCGTCGCCGCCATCCGTCACCAACTCGGCCTCGACCGGTCGATTCCCGCCCAATACCTGTCCTGGCTGCACGGCGTCTTCACCGGCGACCTGGGCCGCTCCTACATCATCGGCGGCCAGATCGCCGACCTCATCGGCCGCGGCCTGGCCAACACCCTCATCCTCGCCGCCTCCGCGCTACTGCTGGCGGTTGCGGTGAGCCTGGCGGTGTCGGTGGCCTCGGCGCTGTGGGACAAGCGCTGGCTGAATGCGATTGTGGCGGCGGCCAATACGGTGACCGTGGCGATCCCGGTCTTCGTGACCGGCGTCCTGCTGGTGCTGGTGTTCGCCGTCGTCATCCCGGTCCTGCCCGCGGGCGGCATCCCGCCGGACGGCTTCCTGGCCCGGCCGGACATCGCCGTGCAGTACCTGCTGCTTCCGGCCATCTGCCTGGGCCTGCCCGTCTCGGCCGCGCTGACCCGCTTCCTCACCGAGGCCCTGCGCACCGAACTGGCCAAGCCCTACGTGCTCACCGCCCGCGCGCTCGGCATCCCGCACCGCCGCATCGTCACCCGCGGCGCACTGCGAAACGCCTTGCCCACCATGCTCACCACACTCGGCATCCAGACCGGCAACCTGCTCGGCGGCGCGGTACTGGTCGAGGCGGCCTTCGCCTGGCCGGGCATCGGGCAGCTCATCGAACAGGGCATCAACCGCCGCGACTATCCGGTGGTGCAGGCGCTGCTGCTGTTCTCGGTGGCGGTGTTCGTGGCCATCCAGCTGACCACCGACATCGTGCACGCGTATTTGGATCCGCGCATCCGGATCGGAGGACGGGCATGAGTGAAGTCATCGAGGCCGTACCGGAAACCCCGGTGCGCGAGCCGAATCCGAGCCGGCCGCTGCTCCGCGCATTGACTCGGGGACAAGGCCTGGCCGGGCTGCTACTCATCGGAGTCATCGCGGTCGCCGCTCTGGCCGCCGGGCTTCTCACGAAACACAGTCCGCTGGAACAGATCCCCGGCGCGAACCTGCTCGGACCGAGCGCCGACCACTGGCTCGGCACCGACCACCTCAACCGCGACGTCTTCACCCGTGTGCTCTACGGCATCCGCGTGGACCTGCTCATCGCCTTCATCGCGGTCCCGGTCGGCGCGATACTCGGTTCGGCCATCGGCCTGGCCGCCACCGTCAACCCGATCGCGGATGTGGTGGCGCAGCGCGTCTTCGACCTCATCCTGGCGTTCCCGGCCCTCATCTTCGCCATCGCGTTGAGCGCGGTCACCGGCCCGGGCGCGCACGCGGTCATCATCGTGATCATCGCCGCCGAGATCCCCATCTTCGGCCGCCAGATCCGCACCGCGGTGCTGGCCGTGCGGGAACAGCCATTCGTCGAGGCCGCCGAGGTGATTGGCGCGAGCACCGGCTGGACCCTGCGGAAACACGTGCTGCCCAATGTGATCGAGCCGATCGCCGTGCAATTCGCGCTGTCGCTGTCGCTGGCGGTGTTCGTGGACAGCGCCATGAGCTTCATCGGCATCGGCGTGCGCCCGCCGGACCCGTCGCTGGGCTCGATCATCGCCGAATCCACTCGCAACCTCGACGCCAATCCCGCTATGGCGGTCGGCCCGCTGCTGGTGGTCTCGGCCCTCACGCTCGGATTCCTGTTGA
Organism: Nocardia sp. JMUB6875; assembly: GCF_041154655.1. Lineage (NCBI taxonomy): Bacteria > Bacillati > Actinomycetota > Actinomycetes > Mycobacteriales > Nocardiaceae > Nocardia > Nocardia sp. JMUB6875. The sequence goes on along the minus strand of NZ_BAAFGR010000091.1, from coordinate 11,949 downwards.
TCGCCCAGGCATTGGGCCGCGCCCGGAGGCTCGGATGACCGACGAAACACTGCTCGATGTACGCGATCTCACCGTGCGCTTCGGTGCGCGGACGGTCGTCGACGGGGTGAACGTCACCGTCGCGCGCGGCGAAACCGTCGCGCTGGTCGGCGAATCCGGCTCCGGCAAATCCCTCACCGCGCGAGCCGTCCTCGGCTTGCTGCCCACCGGCGCGACCGCCACCGGTTCGATCACGCTGGGTGACACCGAGATCATCGGCGCGACCGAGAACGAACTCCGTCTCCTGCGCGGCACCCGCGCCGCCATGGTGTTCCAGGAACCCCAGACGGCCCTGAACCCGGTGCAGCGCATCGGAACCCAGATCACCGAAGCCCTGCGCGCACACCGCCCGATCAGCAAGGCCGACGCCCGCGCCCGCGCCATCGAGCTCCTGACCCAGGTCGACATCCCCGAGCCCGAGAAGCGCGTCGACTGGTACCCCCACCAGCTCTCCGGCGGCCAGAAGCAGCGGGTCGTCATCGCGCTGGCCCTCTCCGGCGAGCCCGATCTGCTCATCGCCGACGAGCCCACCACCGCCCTCGACGTCACCGTCCAGGCCGAGATCCTGAACCTGCTCCGAGACCTGCAGCGCCGCAACCACACCGCGGTGCTGTTCATCACACACAACCTGGGGGTCGTGGCCGCCATCGCCGACCGCGTGGTGGTGATGCGTGCGGGCGAGGTCGTCGAGACCCGGCCGGTGCGAGAGCTTTTCGCCGAGCCCCGGGAGGATTACACGCGCGAGCTCCTCGCCGCCGTGCCCGCGCTCCCCGACGCCGAAACCAAGCCCGCCGAGGGCTCCGACCTGACCGTGGTGCCCGAACCCGCGGCGGAGCCGACGCCGGAGCCGGAAGCAGTGCTGCGGATCAGCGATCTCTCGGTCGTCTATCGCCGTCACGGCCAGCGGTTCCAGGCCCTGAACGGCGTGTCGCTGACCCTCGCCCCGCGCGAGGTGGTCGGTCTGGTCGGCGAATCCGGTTCCGGCAAGAGCACTCTCGGCCGCACCGCCCTGGGACTGGTCCCCGCCACGAGCGGCGAGGTCGAACTGCAGGGCGTCTCCCTGAACGGCCTGTCCCGCCGCGAACTGCGCGGCCTGCGCAAACACGTCGCCCTGGTGCATCAGGACGTGACCGCCTCCCTCGATCCCCGCCGCACCCTCGCCGATTCCATCGGCGAACCGCTGCGCGTGCACCGGGTGGCCTCCGGCGCACTCCTGCGCGCCAAGGTCGGCGATCTGCTCGACTCCGTGCACCTGCCCCGCGACTACGCCACCCGCCGCCCCGGCGAGCTCTCCGGCGGCCAGCGCCAGCGTGTCGCGCTGGCCCGCGCGCTCGCCCTCGCGCCGCGTCTACTGGTGGCCGACGAGCCCACCAGCGCGCTCGATGTCTCGGTCCAGGCGCGCGTCCTGGACCTGTTCACCGACCTGCGTGAGGAATACGGATTCGCCTGCCTTTTCATCAGCCACGATCTCGCCGTCGTGCATCAGGTCGCCGATCGCGCGATCGTTCTCCGCGAGGGCAGAATTGTCGAATCAGGGCCGGTCACGGCCGTTTTCCAGAGTCCGCGGGAGGAATACACGCGCCGCCTGATCGATGCCGTTCCGGCCCCGGATCCGGCCCGGGCGCGACGTGCCGAAAACTTGTCGGCAGCGCTGCCCCTGGCAGTGGGGGCATGAGGGTAATTTGAAGAGCGGCATTCGCTCTCGAACGCCATGGGCGCACCGGAACATATACCGATAGGAGTATCCGGTGATACTAATTGTGTGCGCCGCGGTAAACGGTCTGTATTGAAATCTGTGTAAGTATCCGACCTGAGGGTGATCTCGGCGGGGCCTCTACGGGGAGGCGAGGGGCCGACGGGATTCCGCGAAGGAGGAAGCCACGTGGGCGCGAGAGCGGTATGCGGACAGGATTTCAGGGAACTCGAAGCACCCACCTTCGGAAACCTTCTCCGCCGCCTGCGCGACAATCGGGGCGTTTCCCGCGAACGGCTGGCATTCAACGCAGGTGTAAGCGCAAGCTACATAACGCATCTGGAGAAAGGCGACCGCGGCAACCCCACCCGCGAAGTCGTCGAGGCGCTCACCCGATACCTGGACCGGCTCGACCCCCTCTCCACCGAGGACCGCCGCCAGCTGACCGACCTGGCGGGCCTGGGAGCAGGCGAACTGCCCACCGTGGAGGAACTGCGCGCCGCCATCACCCCCGAGATGACCCGCGCCCTGGAACTGCACAGCCCGAATTTGGCCGCGCTGCTCGACACCCAGGCCAATCTGCTCGCCAGCAACGACAGCTGGGACGACGCCTTTCCCGGCCTGCACGAGGACGGCAATATGCTGCGCTGGTTCTTCGGCAACGAGCTGGCCACCCGGGTCATGGTGAACTGGGAGAACGACGCCCGCCGTGTCGTGCGCTGGATGCGCGGATTGATCGGGCGGTCAGGCAATGTGGACGGTTTCGCCGATCTCATTCGTGAACTCGGTGAATTCCCGAAATTCCGGCAGGCGTGGGCGGACGGCGGCGTGGAGTTCGCGCCGCACGTTTTCACCCTGCATCTGCGCAATCCGGTGACCGGGCTGCGCCGCCGGATTTACGCCCAGACCGGGCGGCTGGACGGCGCGGCCTACCCCGGGCAGTTGCTGACGATTCTCGGACTACCCGGCTGATCCGGTCTCACCCGTTTCGGGTGATGCGCGCGAGCCGCAATTCCGTTGGAGTGCAGCGGTTCTGCCGCCGCTACCGGGGTGGGGTACCTTGGATGCTGTTCGGGTACTAGTCATTTGTTCAGGTTGTGGGTAATGCGAAACGTGTTGTGGTCATGCGGGATGCGGTAATCGTCGCGGCGGTGCGCACGCCCATCGGACGCGGAAAGCCCGGGGGCGCGCTGGAATTCGTGCACCCCGTCGATCTCATGGCTCACAGCCTGCGCGCGGTGGTCGACCGCACCGGCCTGGATCCGGCCCTCGTCGACGAGGTCATCGGCGGCGTGGTCAGCCAGGTGGGGGAGCAGGCCACCAATATCACCCGACGCGCCGCCTTGGCCGCCGGCTATCCGGAATCGGTGCCCGCCACCACCGTCGACCGCCAGTGCAGCGCCAGCCAGCAGGCCCTGCGCTTCGCCGCGCACGCCGTCATCGCCGGGGACTGCGAGATCGCGGTGGCCACCGGCGTGGAATCGGTCAGCCGGATCCCCATGGGCACCAGCCTGCTCGATGCCGACAATCTCACCGGTGCGGCCTTTCTGGAGCGCTACCCGCAAGGCGTGCCGTGGCAGGGCATCAGTGCCGAACTCATCACCGCCCGCTGGCGGCTCGGCCGCGCCGAACTCGACGACTACGCGCTCGAGAGCCACGCCCGCGCCGCGGACGCCACCAAGAACGGTCTCTTCGACGCCGAACTCACCGGGCCCATCGAGGATCTCACCCACGACGAGGGCATTCGCTTCGACGCCGATGCCGCTGCCGTGCGCGCACTGCGCCCCTCCTTCTACAACGAGGCCATCCACCGCCGCTTCCCCGAGATCGGCTGGCACATCACCGCCGCCAACGCTTCTCAGCTCGGTGACGGCAGCGCCGCGGTCATGATCACCACGAGTGAGAACGCCCGCCGCCTGGGCCTCACCCCGCTGGCGCGCATCCACAGCCACGTCGCGGTCGGCGATGATCCGTTCCTCATGCTCACCGCCGTCGTCCCGGCCACCGCCAAGGTGCTCGAGCAGACCGGTCTGTCGCTGTCGGACATGGACCTCATAGAGATCAATGAGGCCTATTCGAGTGTCGTCCTGGCCTGGGCGCGGGAAACCGGCGCCGACCTCTCCAAGGTCAACGTCCACGGCGGTGCCATCGCCCTGGGACATCCCTTGGGAGCCAGTGGAGTTCGCATCACCGCCACCCTCGTCCATGCCTTGCGCGAGCGCGGCGGCCGCTACGGCCTCCAGACCATGTGCGAATCCGGCGGCCAAGCCAACGCCATGGTGGTGGAAGCCCTCTACTGACCGGAATCAGCCTCGGAGAGGGATGAATTCGGCGAGGGCGCCGTCTTCGGCGTCGGCGGGGACGATGACCACGCCGTCGTTGTGCAGCAGGTCCGCCAGGTGCGCGGTGCGCAGCTGAAGGACGCCGCGGAAGCCGCCCTCCGGCAGCGCGCGGGCCGGCACGATGCGATTCACGGGTGCCGTCAGCTCCCCGGCATTGACCAGCGGGCCGACAATGCGGTGCGCCGGGGTCGCGCCGGTCATGGCCTCCACGGTCGCGCCGATCAGGCTCAGCAGCGTCGCCACCGCCGCGAACGGATTGCCCGGCAGCCCCAGAACCACTGCGCCGGCGGCCAATTGCGCCGCCACGGTGGAGCCGCCCGGGCGCAGGCGCAGGCGGCGCAGCAGGATGGAGGCGTCGGTACGGTCCAGGGCCGAGCGCAGCTGATCGGCAGCGCCGCCGCCGGTCGCTCCGACGATGACCAGCAGATCGCAATCGCCGGCCGCGGCCAGCACCTCGTCGAAGGCATTCGCGGTATCGCGCAGGTGAACCCGCTCCAGGACGGTCACGCCGTACCAGGACAGCAGATCGGGCAGGATGGGCCCGATCGAGTCGCGGGTCTGGCCGGTGTGCAGCGGGCCGTCGCCGCGAATCTCGTCGCCGGTCATGACGATTCGCGCGCGCACCGGGCCGCGCACCTCGGCGGCGGCCAGCTCGGCGCTGGCCGCCACCGAGATGAGCGCCGCGTTGACCGGGGTGCCCGCGGGCGCGACTTCGTCACCGGGCAGCCAGTATTCGCCGCGGCGGCGCACGTCCTCGCGAATCGGGGTGTCCGGTAGGCGGTACAGCGTGCCGTCCTCGTCGATCCGCACGAACTCGTCGCGCACCACCGAACTCGTCCCGTCGGGCACGTGCGCCCCGGTGGCGATCCGCACCGCCTCGCCGTCGAGCAGGCCCACCGGCCGCTCGCCGCCCGCGAAGCCGATATCGCGGCGCAGCTGCCACGGACCGTCGCCACTGACCGCGTAGCCGTCCATGGCCGAGACATCGAAGCGCGGCAGCGCATCGGCGGCCCGCAGGGGAGCGGCCAGGGTCGCGCCGCGCGCCGCGCGCAGCACCGCGTGCCGCACGGGCAGCGGAGAGATGTTCCGGCGCAGCGCCTCTCGTGCCTCATCCAGCCACAGCGGGTCCGCCGAACGCGCGGCCCCGGTCCGGGCCCGCCGCACATCCTCGGGAGTGTCGCAGTCCTCCACGCCGGGCAGCGCCACCATGGCGGTGTCCACCGGCACCAGCGCCTTCATGGGCCGGTTCACCAGGGAGTCCAGGTCCTGCAGCGCGGCGGTCAGCGCCGTCCGCCGCCACACCCCGACCAGATACTGCGGCCGCCCCGAGGCATCCGCCGCGAAGACCGCATCGGCACCGGATTCCCTTGCGTGGGACAGCAGTTCGTCGATCGCCGCGGCGGTGAGGAACGGCATGTCGGCGGCCAGCACCACGATCAGCCCGGCCGGGAACTCACATCCGGCCAGCGCGCCCAGCCCCGCCGCGATGGCCGCCACTGGACCGGCCCCGGCCGGTATCTCCTGTGCCTGAAGGATTTCCGGCGGCAGCTCGGGCCGATGCGGGCCCACCACGACCGTGCGCGCGCAGCCCGCGACCGCGGTCAGCGCCGCGTCCAGCATGGACTGCCCGCCGACCACCATGGCCGGTTTGTCCACGCCGCCCATGCGGCTGGCCTTGCCGCCCGCGAGCACGATGGCATCGATGGGCGTCACGAGACGGATCCCGGTGCGCTGTGCGTCGCGAACAGACTGGACATGGTTGAAGATCGTAGTGGCAGGCCGTTCCCGGCTTGTCGGGCGCGCCCGATTCGCGCGCTTGCCAACTAATTGCGGATACTCGTTACGTTATGTGATGTGGCACGACACATAGTAGAAATGGTCTTGTTTTAACGTTTGGAACAATCTCATATGGCAGTATCCGAGCTGATGAACTGCCGCAGTACGCGGCGTTCGTCACAGTTCACACCAGGCGTCACACCGGGTCCCACTGTCCGGTACCAGGAGGACCCAGAGCGATGAAGGTTGGTTTGCTGAATGTTTGTGGAGAGGGAACGGCGTGGTGCTGGGCGTGAAACCGGATAGGGACTCCGACGATCTGAAGCCGCCGACATTCGGACTGCTGCTGCGCCGGTTGCGCGACGCGCGCGGGGTATCGCGAGAAAGGCTGGCCTTCAATGCCGGTGTGAGCGCCAGCTACATCAGTCATTTGGAGAAGGGCGATCGCGGCCATCCGACCCGCGAAGTGGTGGATGCGCTGCTGCGATATCTGGATCGAATAACCCCGCTGTCCGCCGTCGAGCGCCGCCATCTGCTGGATCTGGCCGGACTGGGGGTCAGCGAATTCCCGACCGTGGAACAACTGCGGTCCGAAATCACCGACGACATGCGCCGCGCGCTCGATCTGCACGAGCCGAATCTGGCCGCCTACGTCGATACTCGCTGGAATGTGTTGGCCTGCAACGAAAGTTACGCCAAGGCATTCCCCGGGCTGGCGCAGGACATCAATATCCTGCGCTGGTTTCTGGGCAACGAGGCGGCCCGGGACGTCATGGTCGAGTGGGAGGAGGAGGTCCGGCTGACCGTGCACTGGCTGCGCGGTCTGATCGCGAGCTCTGGAGATACCGCCTGGTCGGTTGAATTCCTCGCAGAACTCGGACGATTCGGACTTTTTCGGGAAATGTGGGACGAGGGCGTCGCGGCCTACGGGCGGCCCCGCGCCACCATGCGGCTGCGCGAGCGCGAGAGCGGGCGCCGCTTCGATATCGCCGTGCAGCTGTTCAGCGTCTTCAACGCGGCCTACCCCAGCCAGATTCAGATCTTCCTGGGCATTCCGAGCTGGCACGAGGCCGGAGAGGCCAACTAGGCCGGAGCAACCGATCGGGCCAGCGGAAACCGATCGGGCCGGAGAAACCAATCGGCCGTGACCCCCGAGGGTCACGGCCTACGCGTCTGGACTGTCCCGCTCGCGATCCGCGGTCACTGCGCGGCTTGGATCTCGCGACCGCCGCGCCGGTGCGGCCACGGCGCGCTCAGCGCCCGGGCCAGCTTGTTCTCCGGCTTGGCGGTCGCCCGCGCGACCAGCCGGATCAGCAGCGGCGCAACCACATCCGGATGCGTCCAGGCCGCGCCGTGCCCGGCCCCGGGAATGGTGACCACGCCGTCCGCGCCGGACAGCCCGGCGGCCAGCGCCTCGGACTTCTGGGCGGTGCTGGTGGCATCGTGGCTGCCGCGCACCACCAGCGTCGGGGCGGTGATCTCCGGTAGTCGGTGCAGCACCGAGCGCCGGTCCATCAGGCAGCGGGCGGCCGGCACGATGGCCTGGCGGTCCGAGCCGTACCAGCGGCTGGTCCACGCCCGCCACAGCCGCGGGTCGGTGCCGCCGATGATCTGCGGGGCCAATTCCGCGACCAGCGGGGCCATCGGCTCCTCGCTCGTCCAGCGCTCGAAGAATTCTCGGTAGAAAGCCAATTCGGACGGGCTGCACGCGCCCGCCTCGGTGTCGATCAGCGCCAGGCCCTGCACGCGCTCGGGGGCCAGCAATGCCATGCGCAAAGCCGCATACCCGCCCTGGCTCATTCCGCCAACGACCGCCCGCTCGATTCCGAGTTCGTCGAGCACCGCCAATCCGTCGGCGGCGAGATCCCAATAGCTGAATGGTTCGCCATCGGGTGACTGGGTGCGCCCGTGGCAGCGCGCATCCACCGTGACGAGATTGATACCGGCGGCTGCCAGAGATTCGCGCATGGGATCGAACATCGACTCGTCCATGAAGAACCCGTGGGCGAGCAACAGGGTAGGACCGTTGATTTGGCTGGTAACGAAATGAACCGTGGCTGAACCTGATCGCACGTAAGGCATGGTCATGACCCTAAACGGGCATAGCGGTCGTTCCCTATATGTTTGCCCGCCCGGTGTCAGGCACCCTGCGGTGAGGTTCCCGACGGGTACCCACACTGGCCAGTGTCAGTACTGCTAGGGGTTTGCCCCAGATTGCCTCAAAACTGGACAACAAGATCACGATGCCTTTTTAATCAGGCCGTGGCGCTTTTGGGACAAGCGCAATTTCTAGGGAGGAAACAATGTTCGACGTCACCACCGCAGCTCGCCGAAATGACTTCCGGATCGATCGGGGCGCTGGATTGCGGGAGTCGCTCGAAGGTCTGTTGCTGCACGACGGAGTCGGCCTGGATGCGCGTATGCGCCATGCGATTTCCGCGGTAGTGCACCTCGCGGTCGATGCCCCGCTCGGACTTCCGGAGGACGCCGAAGAATTCCTGGGCCGGCTGGATGCCGGATGGCTGTTCGCCGCGTGGAACGACAGCGATCAGGAACTTTCACTGCTGAATACCCTCGCCGGCGGCGAGGTTCCCGCATTGAGCTGGTGCGAACTCATGTTCACCACCGCGCTGGCGCCTTGGTCGGGCGCTCCGGCGGCGGTGCACGCGCGTCGCGTCTTCGTCAATGGCGAGCAGGCCAAGCTGGCGGCGGTCAGTGGCGATTGCGCGATGGGCCGTCCGTAACTCGAAGGACGTAAAACAAACCGCTCGTTTTTCTTTCAAATACTCAGTAGTGAACGTAGAAGTGAAGGGATAGAGGAAGTGAAGCTGCTTTTCACCAATTTCGACGCCATGTTCGAAACCCTCGCCCGGCGCGACGGATCCGAGTCCGAATCCTGGCATCAGCAGGCGCTGTGCACGCAGACCGATCCCGAGGCATTCTTCCCCGACAAGGGTGGCTCCACCCGGGAAGCCAAACGCATCTGCTCCTCCTGCGAGGTGCGCAAGGAATGCCTCGATTACGCGCTCAGCCACGATCAGCGCTTCGGCATCTGGGGCGGCTTGTCGCCGCGCGAGCGCCGGCGCTACGAGCGCGGCGCGGCCTGACGCGCCGCCCGCCCGAGCCTCCGCGGGGAAGTGGGAGGGTCGGACGCTCTTTCGATTGACACTGTCAGTCGATAATTGTTCGTAGCAGACAGAATTCGTTGGTCTCCGGATCGGCGAGCACCACCACCGGATCATTTGCCGGGGGTGCGCTCGAATCGGCCGATAGGGAGACCGCGCCGGCGGCCTGCAATCGGGCCGCCTCCTCGACGGGGTCGTCGGAGGGGAAGGCGATGAGATCCAGATGGAGACGGCCGCATTTGGTCGGTGCGTCCGGCCTCCGCAGGAACTCCAGCCACGGGCCCTGCCCGGTGGCGGCACGGATACCGGCGTAATCGGACCGCTCATGGGTGAGCGGCCAGCCCGCCGCGGTGGACCAGAATTCGGCCAGCCGCAACGGGTCCCGGGTATCCATCACGATCGCGGCGACCGCGCCGGTGTCCACGTACTCCTCGCGCGGTTCCAGCACACAGAACTCGTTGCCCTCCGGATCGGCCAGCACGGTCCAGGGCACGGCGCCCTGGCCGATATCCACCCGGCGCGCGCCGAGCGAGAGCGCGCGATCGATTTGCAGGCGTTGATGATCCAGTGAACGGCTGCACAGATCCAGGTGGATGCGATTGAGCGCGGTCTTGGGGCGCCGGGCGGGCAGGAAGGTGAGGGCCACGTCCGGTGCGTCCGGATCCGGGGCGGCGATATCGACTTGCCCCGGCCGGTCCAACGTCACCTCCCAGCCCAGCAGCTCGGCCCAGAACCGGGCCACCGTCCCGGGTTCGATCGCATCGAACACCACGCACGCCAGTCGGGTGGACATGGTTTCACGGTAGCCGCCGGGCAGGGTGGCCCGTCTGCTATTCGGGGAAGGTGTGCCGGGCGCGGCGCAGATCCACCCGGCCATCGGTGATCGGGCAGCCCTCGGCGGCCAGCTCGGCCAGCTGGCGATGCGCCAAATGCGGTGCGGGCGTGCCGTTTGCGCGCAGCACCCGATGCCAGGGCAGATCCGCGGCGTCGGTGCGCATGATCCAGCCGACCGTGCGCGGGGTGGACAGGCCCGCCGCGGCCGCGATATCGCCGTAGGTGGCGACCCGGCCGGGCGGAATCGCGGCCACCAATTCCCGCACGCGCTCGATTTCGGCTTCGGTGGTTGGCATTTCAGAGCACCCCGCGCAGCAGGGCGGCCGTCTCGGCCGGGCGGGCCTGGGCCACCATGTGGTCGCAATCGAATTCGTGGACGGCGAGTCGGTCGCCCAGGTGCTCGGTGAGCGCCGCGCGGAAGGCGGGAGACACCAGGGGCGGGTCCACGTTCATCGCCTGCACCATGACCGTCGGGGTATCGCGGGGCGGCAGCACGAACTCGCGGGCGATCTCACCCCAGAAGGCGATGATCGCGGGCAGGGTCATGCGCCAGCCGACGCGGCCGTTCGCGGTGGGCACCAGGTGCTCGGCCAGTTCGGCGTCCAGTACCGCCGGGTCAAGTTCGCCCCAGGCGGTCTCCAGCTTGTCGAAGCGGGCCTGCTCGGCGCTCGCGTAATCCGGAGCCGCCAGCATGGAATTCGCGATGCTCAGCATGCGTTCGGGCTCGAGGCCGATCGCCGGGTCCAGCAGCACCAGCGCGCGCACCAGCTCCGGGTGACGGTGCGCCAGATACACGGCGACGGCCGCGCCGAACGAATGCCCGAGCACCACCACCGGTTCGCTGGACTCGGTCCGCAGCAGGGCCACGAGATCATCGACCAAAGTTTCGAAATCCCACGGCGGCACGCCGGGCGACCTCCCGTGCCCGCGCAGATCCGGTGCAAGGATCGCGACATCGGGGAGATGATCGTCGGCCAGCCGCTGCCAGCGCCGGCCGTGACCCGTCAACCCGTGCAATGCCAGGACGACCGGACCGGTCGAGGGACCGAAACGATGCACATGAAGCTCCACCACGCAGCCCATTCTGCTGCCTGCGCCCGACACCAACCGCCCGCCACCCGCGATGTGAACATCTCCCGCACTGTGATCGGCGGCACGGACAACTCATGGCAAACGAAACCTGTCGGGGCGGTCTGTTGAAATAGCCAGCGTGATGCGGTCATATAGCTCGGTGCAACTCGTGCGCCGGGCCGAGGCGGAGACTCCCTCGCGGGAGTGGAACGCCGAGCTCGGGCCGCTCTTCGACGACCTGGGCGCGGATCCGGGCTGGCGGCCGTGGCAGGTGCTCGGCGGGCCCGGGACCGGCAAGACGGCGCTGCTGGTGGATATCGCCGCCGCCCGCATCCTGGCCGGGGCCGCACCCGATTCGGTGCTGGTGCTCACCTACACCAAGCGCGCGGCCACCGCGGTCCGCACCGCCATCACCGCGCGCATCGCCGAGGCCGATCCGGAGTTGGGTGGGGTGCCGGGCGCGACCCGGGGACCGCTGGTGCGGACCATCCACTCCTACGCGTTCGGGCTGCTGCGCACCTTCGCGGCGCACCACGGCAATCCGCCGCCGCGGCTGCTCACCGGATCCGAGCAGGACATCGTGATTCGCGAGATGCTGCGCGGCGACCTCGCCGACGGCGCGGCGGACTGGCCCGAGCGCCTGCACCCGGCGCTGCCCGCAGCCGGATTCGCTGAACAGTTGCGGGACCTCATGTTGCGGGCCACCGAACGCGGCCTCGGCCCCGAGGACCTGATCGAACTCGGTCACACCCACCACCATCCCGAATGGGTCGCCGCCGGCCGCTTCGCCGAACGCTACGAGCAGATCATGATGCTCCGCTGGTCCGTCGGCATGGACGTCCCCGAAGCCTCCGCCCCCGCCCTCGACGCCGCCGAACTCGTCACCGCCACCCTCGACGCCTTCCACGCCGACCCCGAACTCCTTGCCGCCGAACGAGATCGCCTCCACTGCATCCTCACCGACGACGCCCAACACCTCGACCCCCACGCCGCCCAACTCATCCGCGCCCTCGGCGCGGGCGGCGCCACCACCGTCATAGCCGCCGACCCCGACCAATCCGTCTACACC
>NZ_BAAFGR010000090.1:0-31642 GCF_041154655.1 Nocardia sp. JMUB6875 | reverse complement strand
GATTTCGCCGGAGCCCCACGCCGCGGAGGGGGCGAGGGTGAATACGGTGGCACAAACGAACACACCGACTAGCAGGCCGATGGCTTTCTTTCGTGTCATGCCGACAACGGTAGGACCAGCGCCACGCAATTGGTGCGATGCCTGCATTCCCGGGAGTGTCGCGACCTGCTGATCATCCGTACAGGAGCGCGAATTCCCTTGTGCGCCAAACAGACTAATCGGTCGGAATAAGGCGTTTTCAGATTATTGTGTTATGTACTGTGCCAGCACACGTTTCGGTAACGGACGGGCGTGTCTTCGACTGATTCGTCCGGTTCCGCGGTCAACTTCCCGGGAAGGAACTGACCGGGAGGGAGCGGTATGACTGCTGGACAGGGCTCGAGGGTGGCCGTCGCGATGGCCCTTGCGCTGGGGTTTTGTGCCGCGGCGACCGCTGCGGCGCCGCCCGGTGCGGCCGCGGGGACCTGTGGCGCGGGGCTCGGGGACTACCGCGGGGAATTCACCGCGGCCGAGGATCCCTCGAATGTGCTGAGTTTCGACGGCACCGGCGGCATCGCTTTCCGCAGCGCCCAGCTGGGGGCGGGCGAAGGCATTTACGCCGTCGTTCCCTCGGGTGGATTCTCGGCCGCGATGCGTATGGCCGGTGCCGGTACGGGCGACAAGTCGACCTCGATGGTCAAGAGTGTGACTTTCGTATGTCCGGCTCCCGGAACGGAAGTCATGAGTTTTCGTTCCCTGGATCAGGACAGCAGGCGTTTCAGCTTCGTGCGGTCGAAGTGAAAACCCAGGGCCATTCAGTCATGTAATGCTCGGAAGACGTTGTACAGCATGGCCTTGTCCTCGAATCCGATACCCGGGCTGTCCGGCAATCGAATTCGGCTGTGCTCGATCACGGCATGGTCAGCGAAGCCGCCGGTGGGCTGGAACTCACCCGGATAGGATTCATTTCCGCCCAGGTGCAATGCGGCGGCGATGTGCAGGGCGAACTGATGGCCGCCGTGCGGAATGCAGCGGCGCGCCGACCAGCCCTGCTGTCGCAGGATGTCCTGGATGCGCAGGTACTCCACCAGTCCGTAGCCGAGCACCGGATCGAACTGCAGGATGTCGCGATCGGGCCGCATCCCCGCGTAGCGCAGCAGATTGCGGGCGTCCATGCGGGAGAAGAGGTTCTCGCCCGTGGCGAGCGCACCCGGATAGCGTTCGGCCAGGGTGGCGTGCAGTGCGAAATCCAGTGGGTCGCCGGGTTCTTCGTACCAGCGCAGGCCGTAGGGCGCGAGGGCGCGACCGTACTCGAGGGCCGTATCGAGATCGAAGCGGCCGTTGGCGTCCACCGCCAGGCGTGACCCGTCGCCGCCGAGGACATCCAGGACGGCTTCGACCCGCTTGAGGTCCTCGGCCAGATCCGCGCCGCCGATCTTCATCTTGACCACGTCGTAACCCTGGTCCAGGAACGCGCGCATCTCGTCCTGGAGCTGGGCCAGGCCCTTGCCGGGGGAGTAGTAGCCGCCCGCGGCGTAGACGAAGACATCCGGGTCCGGCTCGCCCAGGTCGTACTGCCGGGCGAGCCAGCGATAGAGCGGGAGTCCGGCGAGTTTGGCGGCGAGGTCGTAGAGCGCCATGTCGACGACGCCGACCGCGACCGAGCGTTCGCCGTGGCCGCCCGGTTTCTCGTTGCGGGTCATGACATCCCAGGCCTTGACCGGGTCGACGGCCAGGCCGTCCGCGGTCAGCAGGCTGTCCGGGTCGGCGGCCAGCAGCCGGGGGATGACGCGGCGGCGCAGGATCTCCCCGGCGCTGTAGCGGCCGTTGGAATTGAAGCCGTAGCCGACGACGGGCTCGCCGTCGCGGACGACATCGCTGACCACGGCGACGACCGAGCAGTCCATGGCGCTGAAATCGATGAACGCGTTGCTCATCGACGAGCTGATGGGAACGGTGCCTTCATGAATGGCGACAATGCGTGGCACAGGGGCTCCTCAGAGTTGTTCCGATTGGGGGACAGGCGTTTTGGCGGGTCGCATGCCGATCTCGCGGGCGGCGACCCCGCGATCGATCCCGCCGGGTTCGAAGCGCGCCACCACGACCGTGGCCACGGCATTGCCGAGCACATTGGTGGCCGCGCGGGCCATGGACAGGAAGCGATCCACCGAAAGCACCAGCGCCAGACCGGCAATCGGCACCAGGCTGGTGGCGGCGACGGTATTGGCCAGCGTCACGAACGCCGAACCCGAAACGCCCGCCGTGCCTTTCGACAGCACCAGGAAGATCGCGAACAGGGTGAGCTGATCGGCGCCGGTCATGGGGACGCCGTAGACCTGCCCGATGAAGATCACGCAGATCGGCACCACGACGGCGACACCGTCGAGATTGAAGGAGAATCCGGCCGGCACCACCAGGCCGATGACCTTGCGGCGGCAGCCCACGCCCTCGAGCCGGTCCATGAGCTGGGGGAGTACCGCCTCCGAGGAGGAGGTGCCCAGCACGACCAGTAATTCCTTGCGCAGCACCCGGATCAGCCGCCACAGCCGGAATCCGGCCAGCCGCGCCACGATGCCGAGCACCAGCGCGATGAACACCGCCAGTGCCAGCACCGAGACCAGCACCAATTTGACCAGCGCCGTGAGGGTTTGGGGCCCGTACTTGCCGACGGTGGCGGCCACCGCGCCGAAGGTGCCGATCGGGGCGAGCAGCATGATGAGCGCGATCATCTTGAAGAAGACCGTGCTCAGCACGCCGCAGGCGCGGGTGATCGGCTCCGAGACCGAGCCCGGCAGCGCGAGCAGGGTCAGGGCGAACAGCACCGCGAAGATCAGCACCTGCAGGATGCCGCCGGTGGCGAACGCGCCGACGGCATTGCTGGGCACCATCTTCGACAGGAACGCGGTCAGCGAGGTGTTGTGCTGCTCGGTGCTGATATAGCTGGAGAGCTTGTCGGAGGCGTGCTCGGGTTTGGGCACGCCGCTGCCGGGACGCAGCAGATTCACCGCGGCCAGGCCCAGCAGCATGCCGATGGTGGTGACGATCTCGAAATAGAGCAGCGCCTTGAGCGCGACCCGGCCCACCGATTTCAGCTCACCGGCGGTCACGATCCCGGTCACGATGACCAGGAACACGATCGGCGCGATGACCAGCTGCACCAGCGAGATGAAGATGGTCGCCAGGGGCTGCATCCCGGCCGCGTAATGCGGTGCGGCGATACCGAATACGGCGGCCGCGACGGCGGCGACCAGAACCTGCAGGCTGGTGCTGGCGATCAGCCGACGCCAGCGTGGCTTCGGTACACCCGGCTCGGACGCGTCGGAAAGTGGCTCGGTGAGACCGAAAGCCGGTTGGGCCTGGCCGGATGGTGGCTCGGCGGCTGGCACGCCCGCGGGCTTGGGGAGATCCATGACACTCGCCGTCCCGTCATCGCCGCGTGACGAGCGTGTCGCGCAACGCGTCCCGGTCCACGGTCAGACCGAGGCCCGGACGGTCGGGCACCGCCAAGCGGCCGTCGACCGGACGGGGTGCGTCCGGGAACAGCAACTGACCGACCTGGGCCATGCCGACATGCCATTCCAGCAGCCAGCCGTTCATCAGCCCGGCCAGCGCGTGCAGGTTGAACAGCGGCCAGCCGCCGCCGTGGGCCAGCGGCAGGTTGTAGATCTGGGCCAGGTGCGCGGCCTTGCGCTGCTCGGTGAAACCGCCGCAGTAGCAGGCGTTCGGTTGCAGGATGTCGACGGCGCGGCGCTCGACCAGTTCGCGCAGCCGCCAGCGGTGGCCCTCCATCTGCCCGGCCGCGAGCGGAATGGCGGTGTGCGCCCGCAGGTCGGCCAGGGCGCGAGCGTCGTTCTGCTGCAACGGTTCCTCGAACCAGGTCAGCCGATCACCCTCGATCTCCCGGCACAGCATGGCGGCGTCGACGGGGGTGAGCAGGTAGTTGGCGTCGATCATGAGATCGATGTCGTCCCCGACAGCGGAGCGGATGGCGTGCACCCGGGCCGCGTCCTCGCGCCAGCCCCGGGGATCCACGCCCACAACCGATTTCAGCGCGGTGAAGCCCTGCTCGACGTGCAGCCGGGCCGCGGCCGCGAGGGTTTCGCGGTCGTACTGCGGGAATCCGAAGGTCACGTACACCGGGACATCGGTGCGCGCCCCGCCGAGCAGGCTGGCCACCGAGCGCCCGGCGTGCTTGCCCTTGATGTCCCACAGCGCGATATCCAGCAGTGACAGGGCACTGGACACCACGCCGGTCATGGCCCGCGGATTGAGGCTCTGCCACACCCGCTGGTGCACGGCCTCGATCTCGCGCGGCTCCAGGTCGAGAACCGCCGGTAGGAAATGTCTTTCGAGGGCGACCACCACGGCGTGGGCCAGGAAATGCCCGGTCACCGCGACGCCGGTCAGCCCCTCATCCGTCTCGACCTCGCAGAACACGAAGTCCTTCTGTTCCTCCCGCCCGTAGCCGCGGACCCGTTCGTCCAGCAGCGGGACCTCGATCGAGGTGGTGTGCACGCTGGCGCGAATGTCCTTGATCCTCATCGCAAAGCCTCCCTCGGCTCCGGCCGCCGGTGGCTCCGGCTGTCCGGTGGACCGAGTGTGCGCGGGTAGATTGTCAACTGTCAACGATTTGCAATTGACGATTCCGGCGGGGATACTGCACCCCCATGGCCCACGATCCGGAGGTGATGTCGGCCCTGCAGCAGCGGGTGGCCGAGCGGCAGGCGAGCTCGCTGCCGCAGCTCATCGTCGAAGAGCTGGAACGGATGATCATCGGCGGCGTGTTGACCGGGGGTGATCGGATCAACGAGTCGTCGCTGGCGCTGCGGCTCGGGGTGAGCCGGGGTCCGGTGCGCGAGGCGTGCCGGCAGCTGGAACGCAGCCGGCTGGTCGAATTCCGTACCAACCGTGGCATGTTCGTGCGGGAGATCTCGGTCGAGGAGGCCGCGCAGCTCTACGACATCCGGGCCGGACTGTTCCGGCTGGCGGGCAAGCTGGCCGCCGCGCGGGTGACCCCGGAGGATCTGACTCGCTTGCGCGACAAGGTGAAAGCCCTGTCGAAGGCCGAGGCCAGCACCGATGAGTACTACCCGGGCAATGTCGATCTGCATCGCGATCTGGTGGCGCTGGCGGGTAATCCGCGCCTGGCCGAGCTGTACGACGGCGTGTCCAAGGAGCTGCACCTGTTCCGCCGCCACGGCCTGGAAACCGCTGCGGCACGCCACATTTCCAATACCCAGCACGCCGAGATCCTCGACTGCCTCGCCGCGGGAGACGTCGAGCGCGCGGGCGAGCTGATGGAGGCGCACGTGCTGGCGGGCAAGGAGCGCATGCTGGCGGCCGCGCGTTCCTGATGTCTGTTCGGGAAACTCTTGTGGGCCGCGTCACAGCGTGAGTAGCATGCTACTCACGCTTTAAGGCATGCCACATTTTTGAGCGGGCGTGCCGGTTCGAGGTCCATGGAGGAAACAATGGACAAAGTCGTACTCAAACCAGAGGATTCGCCGTTCGGCGCCAGCGTCCTACGCAAGGTGACGATCCGGCTGGTGCCCCTGCTGGTGATCGGGTACATCGTCAGCTACATCGACCGCATCAATATCGGCTTCGCCAAGTTCGGCATGGACCAGGCCTTCGGCATGAGCGCCACCCAGTACGGCTTCGTGGCGGGCATCTTCTTCATCGGCTACATCCTGGCCGAGGTGCCCAGCAATATCGCCATGACCAGGTTCGGGGCGCGGGTGTGGCTGAGCCGAATCCTGGTGACCTGGGGCGTGATCGCCGCCGCGACGGCCTTCGCGCCCAACTTCACCACGGTGTGCGTGCTGCGGTTCCTGCTCGGCGTGGCCGAGGCGGGCTTCTTCCCGGGCATCATCGTCTACCTGACCCGCTGGTATCCGAATGCCCAGCGCACCAAGGTGATTTCGACGGTCATGGTGGCGATCCCACTGGCCAGCGTGCTCGGCGGGCCGCTCAACGGCTGGATCCTGGACGCCTTCGACGGGACGCTGGGGCTGGCGGGCTGGCGCTGGGTGTTCGTGGTCGGCGGCGTGCCCGCGATGGTGCTCGGCGTGCTGTTCTTCTTGACCCTGACCGATTCGCCCGCGCGGGCGCGCTGGCTCGAGCCGAGTGAAAAGGCCTGGCTGACCGGTATTCTCGCGCAGGAGGACGCCGAGCGCGCGGTGGCCGCGCCGTCCGGGCACCGGGCCGCGCTCAAGGACAAGCGGGTCCTCGCGCTGTGCCTGGCCTACTTCTTGCTGCTGTGCGGGGCCTACCCGCTGACCTACTGGATGCCCTCGGTGATCAAAAAGGTCGGGCACGGGCTGAGCAGCTTCCAGGTCGGCTGGCTCTCGGCGGTGCCGTTCCTGCTCGCGGCGGTCTGCATGTACCTGACCGGCCGCGCGATCCGCGACGAGCGTTCGTCCACACCGGTGCTGGTCGCGCTCGGCGTCTCGGTGATCGCGTTCGTGGTGACCGCGGCCGAACTGTCGGTTCCCACCGTCGCATTCGCGGCGATCATCGTGGCGACCATGGCCGCGCAGACCGCCAAGCCGCTGTTCTGGGCGGTGCCGACCTCGTATCTCGCCGGTGTCGGCGCGGCCAGCGGCATCGCGTTGATCAACTCCATGGGCAATGCGGCCGGGTTCGTGAGCCCGTACGCCTTCGGCTGGATCCAGGACGCCTCGCACGGCAATACGAGTTTGTCCATGGGTGTGATGATCTTCGCCAATGTCGGTGCGCTGCTGGTCCTGGCGGGTCTGGCGATCCGGGCCCGGGGCCGCCGGGCCGTGCCCGCGGCGTCCGAGCCCGCGCCCGGCGTGGGCGGGTAACCGATCGCCGCGGCGCCTACTAGGCTGGGCAATCGCCCGTGGCATCCGCCGCGGGCGGTTCGCCGTCGCTCGCTCCCGAAGAGGTCTCGTGTCGCAGGATGTGCCCGCTGACAGCAAAGCCGAGGTGATCGCCGAGGAGATCCGCGATGCCATCCGGCAGGGTCGGCTGGAGCGCGGCGTGCTCTACTCCTCGCGGGAGCTGGGCGAAATGTTCGGCGCGTCAAGGACTCCCGTGCGCGAGGCGCTGCTGAAGCTGGCCGATCTGGGCCTGGTGCGCATCGAGCGCAATCGCGGCGCCCGGGTGGTCGGGCAGGACGGGCGCGGCATCGTGGACCTGTGCAGCATGCGAGTGCTGTTGGAACCGCCCGCGTGTCGCAGTGCCGCGGTGGTCATGACCTCCCGCGACGACGAGGCCATGCTGGCCGAGTACCGCATCATGGAGCGGCTGGCCGACGGCGGCGCGGAGTACTTCGCCGCCGACGAGCGGCTGCACGATCTGATCCTGGCGGCCAGCGGAAATCAGCGGCTGGCCAAGACCGTTCGCGAGCTGCGCCAGACCCTGACCCTGGACGGCCGGCACAGCGTGCCGCGCTATCAGCCGGTCGAGACCGCGCTGCGCGATCACTGGGACATCATCGACGCGCTGCGCAAGCGCGACGGCCTCGGGGCCGAGCGGGCCATGCGCAAGCACCTGGTGCGCTCGGGGGATCTGCTGGTCGCGCACAGCAGCGACAACGATCGCGGCCTGGTGGCCGAATGGCGGCGCTGGGTGTCGGTATCGGTCCCCGAGGGTGAGCAGATCATCTACTGAGCCCCTCCGTTTCCCCTGTCCGGTGAGCTCCAGCTGACTTCTGGCAACCAGTTGCATGCTACTCGTCTTCATTAGTATGTTGTGAATGATTATTGAACTGCCACTCGGCAGTTGGTCCCTGTGAAAGGACATGCTGTGGACCCCAATTCGTATGCGGCGTCGGTCGCGCGGGGGATCTGGGCGGCGCAGGTCGATCTGGTCGGATACGTGCCCTCGGTCAGTGTCGCACCCGTCATCGCCGCGCTCGTGGACACCAGCGGTGGCGCGGACGGCCGCTCGCGCACCGTCTTCCCGCTCTCCCGCGAGGAGGAGGCGGCGGGCGTGCTGGGCGCGCTGCCGCTGGCCGGGAAGTTCGGTGCGATCGTCATGCAGGACAACGGTTTCGGCAACGCGCTGACCGCTCTCACCACATTCAACACCGCCTATCACCTGCCGCTGCTGATCGTGGCGAACACCCGGGGTGGGCTGGGGGAGTACAACTCGATGATCCACACCTTCAGCCAGCACGCGCCCGCGCTGCTGCGCGACCTGGGTATGCAGGTATTCGAAATCGACAGGCGCAGTGCGGCTTCGGACTGGGAGGCGGTGGTGACCGAGGCGGGGACGCACGCGCGCATGACCTTCCGGCCTTCCATCGTGCTCGCCCACTTCTGGAACACCGACGGAGAGGCGGCCTGACGTGCGACGCATCGATGCTCTCCGGGTCGTGGCCGACCTCACCGCCGAGTTGCCGGTGGTGGTCACCTGCGCCGCCTCGAGCCGCGAGCTGGCGGCGGTCGCGGACCGCCCGAATCATCTGTATCTACTCGACTCCATGGGTCTGGCCGGATCGGTGGCGACCGGGATCGCGCTCGGCCTGGCCGATACCCCGGTGCCGAAGGTGATCGCCGTCGAAGGCGACGGCTCCCTGCTGATGAACCCGAATGTGCTTCCCACGGGCGGGTTTCTGCGGCCGGACAAGCTGGTGATGGTGCTGCTGGACAATGCCGTCTACGGCGCGACGGCGAATCTGCCGACCTACTCCGACGACATCGACCTCGGGCTGCTCGCCGAGGCCAGCGGCTGGATCGTGCATCGCGCGGCCGATCCGGAGGAACTGGCCGCCGCGCTCAGCCTGGCCCGCGAACTGCCGGGCCCGGTGCTGGTGCACGCGCACATCGAGGTGGGCAATGCGGCGAATGTGCCCAAGCTGCTGGAGGATCCGGTGGTCATCGGCCGCCGCTTCCAGGACTGGCTGCGCGCCCGGATCGAGTCACCGGCGGAGGTGGCGCTGTGATCGGGACCGTCGATCCGACCACCGGACGCACCCTCGACACCTACCGGTTCACCTCCGATCGCGAGCTCGAATTGCGGTTGCGGCGTGCGCAATCCGCGGTGCGGATCAATGGCGAGCGCTCGATCGAGGAGCGGGCCCGGGATTTCCGGGTGCTGGCGGAGCTGTTGCGCTCGCGCCGTGAGGATCTCGCGCTGCTCATCACCGTCGAGATGGGCAAGCCGATCACCCAGGCCTGGGCCGAGATCGACAAATGCGCGCTGGTCTGCGACTACTACGCCGACCACATGGCCGAGCTGCTCACCCCGCACCGGGTCGACGTCTCGCCCGATACCGCGGAGGTGCGGTTGCGCCCGCTGGGGGTGCTGCTGGCGGTGATGCCGTGGAACTACCCGTTCTGGCAGGTGATCCGGGCGATGCTGCCCGCCGTCGCGGTGGGGAACTCGGTGGTGCTCAAGCACGCCGACAATGTGACCGGCTGCGCCAAGGTGCTGCAGTCGCTGTTCGACGAGACCTTCGGCTACGGGGTGCTCACCCACGTGGTGCTGCCGCCGCATCGGGTGGCGCCGCTCATCGAGCATCCGATCATCGCCGGGGTGGCGTTCACCGGGAGCAATCGGGTGGGTGCGCTGGTGGCGGCGACCGCCGGGCGGGCGGTCAAGAAATCGGTGCTGGAGCTGGGCGGTTCGGATCCGTTCATCGTGCTCGACGACGCCGACGTGTCCGCCGCCGCGGCCGCCGCGGTGCGCTCGCGATTCCTCAATACCGGGCAGAGCTGCATCGCCGCCAAGCGAATCATCGTGCAGCGCGGCATCTTCGGGGAGTTCGTCGAGGCCATGGTGACCGAGCTGGGCAAGCTCGCCTACGGCGCGCCCACCGAGGCCGGGACCGACGTCGGACCCATGGCGCGCGTGGATCTGCGCGACGAATTGCGGCGGCAGCTGGACGTGACGGTGGCCTCCGGGGCGCGAATCCTGTTCGGCGGCAAGGCCGACAAACGTGCGGGCGCGTGGTTCCCGCCCACCCTGGTGCAGGTGCGCGACACCTATTCGGCGGCCTTCCGCGAGGAGACCTTCGGCCCGCTGGGCGCGGTGCTCGCGGTGACCTCCGAGGAGGCGGCGCTCGCGGCCGCCGAGGATTCGGTGTACGGGTTGAGCTGCTCCATCTGGGGCACCGACCGCGAGGCCATCGACCGCTTGGCGCGCCGCCTGCACACCGGATCGGTGTTCGTGAACCGCATCTCCGAATCCGACCCCCGATTGCCCGTCGGCGGCGTCAAGGCCAGCGGCTACGGCCGCGAGCTCAGCCATTACGGCGTCACCGAATTCGCCAATGTCCAGACGGTGCGCAGCGCCTCGACCCCCGGGAGTCCCTCGTGACCATCACCAGCATCCGGGCCCGCGCGGTCGCGGTCCCGGTCGACCAGCCGACCCGAATGTCGAACCGCGAGTTGAACGTTCGCCACTACCTGCTGGTCGAGGTGGCCACCTCCGACGGCCACACCGGCGTCGGCTACACCTACGCCGGAACCGGCGCGGGCCTGCTGGCCAAGCTCGCCCTCGACGACCTGCTCGCCCCGGTCTACCTCGGCGCGGACGAGAACGACGTGACGGGCCTGTGGGAGCGCGCCTATCAGGAAACCCTGCTGGAAGGCCGCCGCGGCACCGTGATCCGCGCGCTGTCCGCCCTGGACATCGCCCTGTGGGACCTGCGCGCCACCCGCGCCGGACTACCCCTGGCGAGTTTCCTCGGCGGCTCCACCGACCCGCTGCCCGCCTACGCCTCCGGCGGCTACTACCGGCCCGGCGAGGGCTCCTGGACCGAGGCCGTGATCCGCGAGATCGAATTCAATGCCGCCCAGGGCTTCACCGACCACAAGATCAAGGTCGGCGGCCTGTCCATCCCCGAGGACGCCCGCCGCGTCGCCGCCGCCGTCGAAACCATCGGCGACACCGGACGACTCGCCCTGGACGCCAACAATGCCTACCGCTCCGTGGCCGAAGCCCGCACCGCCATCCAGGCTTTCGAGCGCGCCGCCGGAGACCGCCCCCTGTGGTGGTTCGAGGAACCGCTCTCCCCGGAATCCATCGCGGGCCACGCCGAACTCTCCTGGGCCATCCGCACCCCGGTGGCCACCGGTGAGATTCACCAGACCCGTTGGGAATTCCGCCCGCTGATCGAGGCGTCGATCCCGATCCTGCAATGCGATGCGGGCGTCGCGGGCGGCATCACCGAATGGCTCCGAATCGCGGCCACCGCCGCCTCTTTCGGCCTCCAGATGGCTCCGCACTGGCACCACAACCTCCACGTCCACCTCTGCGCCGCCATCCCCAACGCCCTCGTGGTCGAGTACTTCGCCGCCGAGAAGGGCATCTACAACTTCGAACGTCTCCTGACGCCCGAGTCCCGTCTGCACTACTCCGGCAACCGACTCCACGTCCCCGACCGCCCCGGCCTGGGCCTGGTCTTCGACCCCGAGATGGTCACCAAGTACGAACTCATGGGCTGAACACGGTGGTGCCGCACCCGATCTGCGGGTGCGGCACGGGCTCGATGTGATCAGGCCGAGGTGATTCGGCCGTATTGCACCAGGGCCCAGCCCAGGACCCCGACGGCGGCCGTATTGACCAGCCCGCGGACGAGATTCCAGGCAACCCAAGCGGTTTCGAAGTGGTCGCGCAGTCCGGCGTAGTCGGGCGTGCCGACGGCGTTGTCGGCGGTGGCGAGATCGTTGTTCAACGGGATATTGAAGATGCCGCTGATGGCCAGGCTGAGGATGTTCAGGACGACCGCCACGATGATCCACAGCAGGATCGGGCGGTAGTCGCCGCGCAGGAAGAACAGGGCGGCGATGATCGAGAAGACGACCGAGCCCAGGAAACTGAGCATGAAGGCCGGATTCACGATCACGACATTGATCTTGTTGAAGACTTCCACGAAGGTCTTGTCGTCGAACTTGTGCAGCGCGAGCATGACCGAGGTGGCGTAGGCGTAGTACACGCCCGCCAGCAGCGCGGTGGAGATCAGGGCGACCAGGAGGGCGATGACGCCGGGCAGAGTGCCTCGGGTTGTTGTCATGACGGTTCTCTTTTCGGATCTGCTCCGAGTTTCTATGACAGACAAACTATAGAAGACAAAGTATGTCGCTGTATAGTATGAATTTCGTAGACAACCAGGAGGTCGCGGGCATGACGGACGCGGAGCTGCCGGAGGATCTGGCACGGTTGTGGCGGCGACCCACCGGTTCCGGTTCGCGCCTGGGACGTCCCGCGGGCCTGGATGTGGAACGGGTGGTGCGGACCGCCGTCGCGATGGCCGACGCACACGGGCTGGCGGGCGTCACCCTGCCCAAGATAGGGGAGACGCTCGGCGTGACCGGCATGTCGCTGTACCGCTATGTCGGATCCAAGGACGAGCTACTGATCCTCATGGGCGACAGCGCCTTTGCCGTCGAATACATCGACGCGGGTGCGGCCGGATCCTGGAACGAGGGCTTGCAGCGGTGGGCGCGCGGACTGTGGCGGGCCTACCAGGAGCATCGCTGGCTCGCCGATCTGCCGACCTCGAGCCCGCCGCGCGGCCCGAATGCCATGGCGTGGATGGACGCCGGGCTGCGGGCCATGCGCCCGCTCCCGCTCGACCGCATGACCAAGGTCGGCATCCTCACCCTGGTCAGCGGGTATGTGAACACCTCCGCGCGGATGGCCCAGCAGCTCGAGCAGGGGTGGCGGCAGTCCGGCGGTGTCGATCCGGCGCTGGCGGCGCAGCGATACGGGCGCGAGATGGCCCGGCTGGTCACCCCGGACCGGTATCCCGATGCGGCCGAACTGTTCTCGTCCGGGACGTTCGATACCGCCGCGGCCCCGGCGACCGCCACGCCCGTGGATCCGGCGGAGGCCAATTTCATCTTCGGGCTGGAGGTGCTGATCCGCGGGATCGAGGCGACCACGGCGTCCGCCGCGCTCGACACCCACTGACGGGCGCGGTCAGCCGCGGGTGAAGCGCAGGGTGATCAGCTGGAAAGGGCGCAGGCGCAATCGGATTCCGCGCTCCTCGGGCGTCGCGGCGTCGTCGGCGGGCCGCGCGCGCTCCAGCAGATCGCAGCGGGTGTGACCGGTGGTGGGGAATCCGGGGGTCAGCAGCGCCGAGGTGCGGGCGCCTGCGGCCTCGTAGACGCGGATGACCACATCGCCGGAGCCGTCGTCCGCGAGCTTGACCGCGCTGGTCACCACGTCATCGTTGTCGACGGTGAACAGGGGAGTGACCGGCTCGGCGACGCCGGGGGTGAAGGGCGGCAGGTTGATTCGATAGCCCTCCCGCACGGCATCGGTGATCGAGGCGCCCGCGATCACGCTATGGTGGAAGGTGTGTGTGCCGTGATCGGTTTGGGGATCGGGGAATTGGGGCGCGCGCAGCAGCGAGGCGCGGACCGTGACCGTCGTGCCGCCGTCGGGGCGGACGGTGCGGGTGAGGTCGTGCCCGTAGGTGGAATCGTTGACCAGCGCCACGCCCCAGCCCGGTTCGGTCAGGTGCAGGAAGCGGTGGTTGCAGGCCTCGAATTTCGCGTATTCCCAGCTGGTGTTGGTGTGCGTGGGCCGGTAGAGGTGGCCGAACTGGGTTTCGGCGGCGTAGCGGTCGGCGTGAATGTCGAGGGGGAAGGCCAGTTTCAGGAATTTCTCGGTCTCGTGCCAGTCGACGGTGGTGGCGATGTCGAGGGCGCGGGCGCCGGGGCGCAGGGTGAGGGTCTGCTCGACGGTCGAGGAGCCGAAGCTGCGGCCCAGGCGGACCGTGACCGACGGTGAATCCGGTTCCGCCGCAAGGAAATCGATGCCGGTCAGGTCGGTGACGCGGTTGCGGTAGAACAGGTCGACGTCCCAGGCGTCCCAGGAGTTCGGCAGATCCTGGTGCAGCTGCAGCAGATTCGCGGGGGAGCCGGGCGGCAGGGTCTCGCGATCGTGTTCGAGGTCGAGCATCGAGACGATGAGGCCACGGGCGTCGATCTCGACGCGCAGCACCTCGTTGGCGAGGACGAATCCGCCGTCGGCGCGCTCGGTGATCGAGCAGGCCCGGCCGGTGTCCTCGGGCCCGGCCCCGCCGGCGGGGATCCCGCGCCACGCATGCGGGGCCGCGTTGAAGACATTTTGTCCGGAGGCGGCACCGCCGAGCGTCCACTGCGCTCGCTCGATGATCGAAGACAGTTCCGCGGCCACCGTCGCGTAGGTCTGTCGCGCCTCCCGGTGCACCCACGCGATCGAGGAGCCCGGCAGGATGTCGTGGAACTGGTGCAGCAGCACCGTCTTCCAGATCCGGTCCAGCTCCGCGTACGGATAGTCGAGACCCGCCCGCACCGCCGCGGTGGCCGCCCACAGTTCGGCCTCGCGCAGCAGATGCTCACTGCGTCGATTGCCCTGCTTGGTCTTGGCCTGGCTGGTCAGGGTCGCGCGATGCAGCTCCAGATAGAGCTCGCCCACCCACACCGCCGGAGTCGGGTACTCGGCCTCGGCGGCGCGGAAGAACTCGGCGGGGGTCTCCCACACCACCGTCGGGGAGCCCTCGAGGTCGCGCATGCGGGCGGCCTTGGCGACCATCTCCCGGGTGGTCCCGCCGCCGCCGTCACCCCAGCCGGTCGGGGCGAGCGAGCGCGAGGCGCGGCCCTTCTCCTTGAAATTGCGTGCCGCGTGGGCGATCTCGCGCCCCTGCATCGAACAGTTGTAGGTGTCGACGGGCGGGAAGTGGGTGAAGATCCGGGTCCCGTCGATGCCCTCCCACAGGAACGTGTGGTGCGGGAACGTATTGGTCTGACTCCACGAGATCTTCTGCGTCAGGAGCCATTTCGATCCGGCCGCCTTGATGATCTGCGGCAGCCCGGCGGCGAACCCGAAGGTGTCGGGCAGCCACGCCTCCTCGTTGTCGATCCCGAACTCCTCGAGGAAGAAGCGCTTGCCGTGCACGAACTGCCGCGCCATCGCCTCGGAGCCGGGCATGTTGGTATCCGACTCCACCCACATGCCACCGGCGGGCACGAACCGGCCCTCCGCGACCGCCTCCTTGACGCGCGAGTACACCTCGGGCCGGTGCTGTTTGAGGAAATCGTATTGCGCCGCTTGGGACATGGTGAAGATGAAGTCCGGCTCCTCGTCCAGCAGCGAGGTCATGTTCGCCGCGGTGCGCGCCACCTTGCGGACGGTCTCGCGCAGCGGCCAGAGCCAGGCGGTGTCGATGTGCGCGTGGCCGACCGCGGAGACGCGGTGCGCGGAGCCGATGGCGGGCCGGGCCAGCACCTCGGTCAGGCATTCCCGGGCCGCGGCGGCGGTGCCGTTGACATCGCGCAGATCGACGGCGTCCAGCGCGCGTTCGATGGCGCGCACGATGTCGTAGCGCCGCGCGGGATCCTCCGGCATCTCGTGCATGAGCTCGCCGAGCACCTCGAGATCCTGGACGAGTTCCCAGACGGTCTCGTCGAAGACCACCAGATCCATTCGGCCCAAACGGTATTGCGGCTCGGGCCCGGCGGTGTCCTTGTCGCCGAGCGCGGTCGGCCCGAAGAACGGGATCACCGGATTCGCCGCGGCCTCGACATGGAACAGCACCCGCTCGCCGCCGACCGCGGGCGTCGCGATCCGCACCCACTTGTTCTGCGGATGCAGCCCCTTCACCGGCGACCCGTCGGGCCGGTACACCAGTCCCTCGCACTGGAATCCGGTCATCCCGCCGTCGAACCCGAGATCGATGATCGCCTCGACGATCTTGCCCGCCCACTCCGGCGGCACCGTCCCCTCGACCGTGAGCCAACTGGTACTCCACGGCGCACCCCAGCGCGCCCCCGGTTCCACCGGCGTACGCGGCGCGGCCAATCCCTCGGCCACACTGACCGGTTCACCCGGAGCGACCCACATCGACGCCCGCAGCGGCACCGACTCCCGATAGATCGCCGGGGCTATCCGCCCCCCGAGCACGCGCCCGAGCCGACCCTCGATCAACCGGCGATCGTCGTGCATGACGGTGGCTCCCCTCAGCTGTGTACATGAAAGACACGGGCGGGCTCGCGAAACGCTCGGCGTCAGACTCTAGCGCCCGGCTAGACGATCGGGGCGGAAGGATAGCGCGCGGCGGCCTGGCCGCGATCGAGCTGGCGCAGCAGGCGCAGGGCCGGGACGGTGAGGATGCCGGCCAGCCGGGTGTAGGGCCAGACGGCGATGAGCAGCATGACGATCAGGCCGCGCGCTTGGTAGATCGCGGGGGCGTGCACCATGACCTCGGGGGCCGGATGCAGGGTGAGCAGCGAACGCGCCCAGACGAAAAGCGTTTCGGCGGTGCGATAGTGCCCGGCGGCGGATTGCGCGTCGAAGGCGACCAGTACGGCCGAGACCAGTGCCGCGACCAACAGCGGCAGGGTGATCCGATCCAGCGGCGTGACCCGGTGGCGAACCTCGGCGGCGATCAAGGGCGGAATCAGCAGCAGCGCCGCACCGGTGATGGTGAGCGGGCACGCGAGCAACTGCACCGCCATGAGCACGGTCGCGATCCCGGCCTCGGGCCGCGAATGCGGTCCCGACACCAGCATTTCGACGACCCGCACCACGAACAGCGCCGGTATCCCGGCCCGCAGCGCCGCGATCCCGAATCGCTGCAACCGATCCACATGCGGCCCATACAGATACCCGAGAAACCCGTCGCGCCGATATCGCCACACGTGCCCGACCCCGCACGACACGACACACGCATAGGGCAACACCACCCACAACGCGACCATCTTCGCCCGCCATCCCAGTCATCCGCCTCAGGTGCGGACCACTGTCGCACGGCCACGCGGTGCGGTGAAGTGCCGAATCGTGCCAATCTCCGGATTCGTCCTCGAGGCCGACGGCGTCGGAGATTTCGGCAAGTGAGGGCGGCGCGCCGCAATTGGCGGGACAGGCGCGGGCGGGTGGGCCATGATGGCGGCATGGCTTCAGACGCGGCGGGGAGTGCCGCACTCGGGATGATTTGTGATGCTTTTACACCGGGGGACGGGGGTGAGTTGTTGTCGGCCTCGGAGTTGGGGGTGGCCGATACCGTGCGGGAGTTGCTCGGGCGCAATCCGCGCGAGGCGGAGCGCAAGCAGTTCGAACTGTTGATGCGGGTGTGGGATTCGCGGCTGTTCGGGTTGATCAACGGGGCGGGCTTCAAGAAGTTCTCGCGGTTGAGTGCCGCGGAGCGGGAGCGGTGGCTGTTGGGGATGGCCAACTCGCGGATCGAGAAGAAACGGGCGCTGTTTCAGGCGTTGAAGGGGGCGGCGGTCACCTCCTATTACCTGACGCCGGGGCCGACCGGGGTCAATCCGGTGTGGGAACGGATGGGGGTGCCGCCCGCGTTCGGGCCGGTGGAAGGCGCGAAGCGCGGGTTGAGCCCGGAGCGGCCGACCGCGGACACCGCCGTGTCGTGCGATGTGGTGGTCATCGGCTCGGGTGCGGGCGGCGGGACGGCCGCGGCGGTGCTGGCGCAGGCCGGGCTGGATGTCGTTGTGCTGGAACGCGGGGAGTACCTCGACGACCCGGATTTCGGCATCGGGGAGAAGGAGGGGTTCCTGCGGCTGTACGCGCCGGGACCCGCCGCGACCGCCGAGGGGCAGCTGGGCCTGGTGGCCGGAACCGCGCTGGGCGGCGGCACGGTGGTCAACTGGACCACCTCCTTCCGCACGCCCGACGACGTCCGCGAGGAATGGGCCGCCGTCGGCGCGAAGCAGTTCGCCGACCAGGAGTACACCGATGCCCTCGACGCGGTGGTCGCCCGGCTCGGCGTCAACACCGACCACTCCCCGGCCTCGCACCGCGACGAGATCCTCGAACGCGGTCTGCGCAAACTCGATTGGCACGTGGAGCCGTTGCCCCGCAATGTCGGCGACGCCTGCGACGCCGGGATCGAGTGCGGCCGTTGCGGATTCGGCTGCCGGGTCGGCGCCAAGCAGTCCGTGGTCAAGACCTGGCTGGCCGACGCAGTCGAGCACGGCGCGCGGCTCTACGTCGGGACCGATGTGCGCTGCATCGTGGTCGAGAACGGCAAGGCCACGGGCGTGGAAGCCGTGACGGCCCGGGGGCATTCGATCTCCGTGCGGGCCCGCGCGGTGGTCGTCGCGGCCGGGGCGATCCAGACCCCCGCGCTGCTGCGACGCTCGGGCCTGGCCAACCGCAATATCGGCGACTACCTCCGATTGCATCCGGCCACCGCGGTTTTCGGCGTCTTCGACGAGGAGATCCGCCCGTGGGAGGGCGGCCTGCAGACCCGCTACTCCAAGCAGGACCGCGATCTCGACGGCAAGGGCTACGGCGTCATCTACGAGACCGGCCCCATGACCCCGGGCATGTCGGTCGGCTTCCAGGCGTGGACCGGCGCGGGCGCCCACCACGAGCGCATGCTGAAGCTGGCCAATACCGTCGCCGTCGGCATCATCACCCGCGACCGCGACCACGGTTCGGTCGAGACCGACCGCAAGGGCGAGGCGGTGGTGAACTACCGCCTCTCGGCCCGCGACGCCGCCCACATGCACACCGGAATCGTCAATGCCGCAAGCATTCTGGAGGCGGCGGGCGCGCAGCGCATCTTCTCCGGCCATCAGGCCGGGGTCGGCTACGAACCCGGCGTCAGCGGCTCGCACGAGGAGTTCGCGGCGCGGGCCGAGGCGGCCGGATACGCGCCGGGCCGGTGCGCGATGGGCGCGCTGCACATCATGGGCTCGGCCCGCATGGGCGGTTCACCCACGGATTCGGCGACCGATCCCGACGGCGCGACCTGGGATGTCCCCAATATCGTGGTGGCCGACGGCTCGTGCTTCCCGACGGCGTCGGGCGTCAATCCGATGGTCAGCATCGAGGCCATCGCCCACATGAACGCGACCCGCCTGGCCGCGTCGCTGAAGTAGCTAATCGCGTTGCGGCGCGGCGTTTTCGGACACTGATTCCAACGCCGCGCCGAACGCGCTCACGATCACCAGCCGAATCTGCTCGACCGCTCGATCGATCGGTCCGGTCGGCTGGAACAGATGGCTCAATGCCAGCCGCACCAGCACCTCGGTCATCGAACCCAATTCGGCATCGCTCATCTCCGCGAGCCCGTACTGCGCGCGGATGGCGGCCGTCAACGCGGTGATCGCGCGCCCGAGCACGGGCTCGGTCTCGGTCATCAGCACCGGCAGCAGGGCGGTGTCGGTCGCCGACCGTCCGGCCAGCACCGCCTTGAGCAAAGTGTTGTCGGCGCCCGTTCGCAGCGTGTACTCGACCGCTTCGGTAAACCCCGCTGCCACATCGGTCGGATGCGCGGCCAGGCTCCCGGCGATTCCCACCAGGAAGGTGTCGACCTCCTGCCGGATCACCACCTCGGCCAGCTCGTGCTTGTTGGCGAACTCCTTGTAGAGCACCGGGCGGCTGACGCCCACCTCCTTGGCCAGCCGCGACATGTTCACCGCACCCCAGCCCTCGGTGACGACGATGCGCCGGCCCGCGTCGATGATCCGCTCGCGCAGCAGCTGCCGCATCTCGGTCTGGAAGTTCGGCGTCTCGAGCACGCCCCGATCGTACATGAGCTCGCCTTTCGTCCTGTCGTTGACAGACTGCTTCACTCTGTATCTAATGAATACAGTTCTACGAAAAGTGTAAACGCTAGGAGTACGGCAATGACGACGTCTCGCAGCCGAGAATCGGCGACGACGGAATCGTCCGCGCGCCCGCAGTGGCGCGATCGCAAGCGCTATCTCTGGTTGTTCGGCCTGGTCCCGCCGACCGCCCTCTTCCTCGCAGTCGCCCTGATCTGGGCATTCAATGAAATCGGGTGGTCGGCCATATCGCCGGTCTTCTGGTGGATCGGCCCGCTACTGGTCTACGGACTGCTGCCGGCGCTGGACCGCTTCTTCGGCCCGGACGGCCAGAACCCGCCCGATGAGGTGATGGAGTATCTGGAGAACGACAAGTACTACCGGTACTGCACCTACGCCTACATCCCGTTCCAGCTGCTGAGCCTCGCCGCCGCCTGCTATCTCTGGACGGCGAGCGACCTGTCCTGGCTGGGCATCGACGGCGGCCTCGGCCTGATCTCCAAGCTCGGGCTGGCCCTGAGCATGGGCGTGATGGGCGGCGTCGGCATCAATACCGCGCACGAACTCGGCCACAAGAAGGACGAACTCGAGCGCTGGCTGTCGAAAATCACGCTGGCCCAGACGTTCTACGGGCACTTCTACATCGAGCACAACCGCGGGCACCACGTGCGCGTCGCCACCCCGGAGGATCCGGCCAGCGCCCGCTTCGCCGAGACCTTCTGGGCGTTCCTGCCGCGCAGCGTGTGGGGGAGCCTGCGCTCGTCGTGGGAGCTCGAGGCCAAGCGCCTGGAGCGGCTGGGCAAGCGGCCGTGGACGATTCGCAATGACGTGCTCAACGCCTGGCTGATGTCGGTGGTGCTGTGGGGCGCGCTGGTCGCGGTGTTCGGCCCGGCGGTGCTGCCCTGGCTGGTGATCCAGGCGATCTACGGATTCACGCTGCTGGAGACGGTCAACTATCTCGAGCACTACGGGCTGATGCGGCAGAAGCTGGCGTCGGGCCGCTACGAGCGCTGCACTCCCGAGCACAGCTGGAATTCCGACCACATCGTCACGAACATCTTCCTCTACCACCTGCAGCGGCACAGCGATCATCACGCGAATCCCACTCGCCGCTACCAGATCCTGCGCAGCATGGACGGCGCGCCGAACCTGCCCAGCGGCTACGCCAGCATGATCTCGCTGGCATACTTCCCGCCACTGTGGCGCCGGGTGATGGATCACCGCGTGCTCGACCACTACTCGGGCGACATCACCCGCGTGAACATCCAGCCCCGCAAGCGCGCCCGCGTGCTGGCGAAGTACGGGGTGGCGTGATGTCGGCCTACCGCTGCCCGATCTGCGATTACGTCTATGACGAGGCCAAAGGCGCACCGCGCGAAGGCTTCCGGGCGGGCACCCCGTGGTCCGCCATTCCCGACGACTGGTGCTGCCCCGACTGCGGGGTCCGCGAAAAGGTCGACTTCGAACCTACCTCCGTCCCGACAGGACACCGCCGTGAACACTGACTTCAAACTCTTCCGCTGCCTGCAGTGCGGCTTCGAATACGACGAGGCGCTGGGCTGGCCCGAGGACGGCATCGAACCCGGCACCCGCTGGGACGACATCCCCGACGACTGGTCCTGCCCGGATTGCGGTGCGGCCAAATCCGATTTCGAGATGGTCGAGGTCAGCCGCGCGTGACCGGCCGCATTGTCATCGTGGGCGCGGGCGTCGCGGGAGCCACCGCCGCCCGCACCCTGCGCACCGAGGGCTACACCGGCGAGATCGTGCTGCTCGGCGCGGAACCCGAACCGCCCTACCGCCGCCCGATGGTGTCCAAAGAGATCCTCGCGGGCACGGTCGAGGATCGCCGAACCCTGCTGCAGCCCAGCGACTTCTGGCATATCCACGACATCGAGTTGCGACTGGGAGCCAGGGTCGAGTCCATCGACCCCGGACCCGCTCTGGTCTGGCTCGCTGACGGAACGGCCATCGGCTACGACAGTGTGCTGCTCGCGACCGGCGCCCGCCCCCGGACATTGCGCCTCGCACCCGACGGTGAAAGTGCCACTATCCGTGGCAGTTACGGCGGCGTAGGTGGGTGCGGGCGGATTCTGACGCTGCGTGGCCGGGCGGATGCGGAGGTCTTGCGGGAGGCGATCGGGCAGGGCGGGTCGCTGCTGATCGTCGGGGCCGGGCTCATCGGGTGTGAGGTCGCGGCAACCGCGCGGGGGCTGGGGGTCGAGGTCACGGTGGTGGACGCGGCGGGATTGCCGTTGGAGCGGGTCGCGCCGCCGGTGGTGGGTGAGTTCGTGCGGAAGCTGCACGCGGACAACGGGGTCGCGATCCACACCGATGTCCTGCTGACCCACCTGGGGCACGGCGGTGAGCAAGTGGTCGCGGCGGCGGCCGACGGCAGGGCCTGGAATGCGGGTGTTGCGCTGGTCGCGATCGGATCTGTCCCGGACACTTCGCTCGCCGAGGCCGCGGGACTGGCTGTCGCGGACGGAATTCGGGTGGATGAGCACTATCGGACGTCGGCCGCCGGGGTGTACGCGGCGGGCGATGTCGCGAGCCGATTCGATCCGGCGGCGGGGGAGCATCGGCGCGAGGAGCATTGGAACAGCGCGCAATCGCAGGGCGCGGCGGCCGCTCGGTCGATGCTCGGCAAGCCGCGGGCGACAGAGGACATCGCATGGGGCTGGTCCATGCAGTACGGGCGGAACATCCAGTTCGCGGGGAGTATTCGAGCTGCTGACGAGCAGATCGTCCGCGGTAGCGTCGAGTCCGGGGACGCCACGGTGGTCGGTCTGCGCGAGGGACGCTCGAGCGGTGTCGTGGCTATCGGCCGGGCCGCCGAGTTCCGCGCGGCTCGCGATCTGATGGCCCGCGGTGCGGTCCTCGACCGCGAGTCCTGCGCCGACGAATCACGCCCTCTCGCAGCGGCGCTCACACTGTCCGGACAGTCATGAGGGCATCCGCCAGCAGTTGAGCAAACAGCTCGCAAAATTTGAAATGCCACTGAACCGCCCGCTCGGTTCGGTGGCATTTCGCATTTGCCGGGGCATTGCTGAAATCCGCTGGTAGACCCTGCTATTCGCGCGGCGCGCGCATCTTTCCCCGACTCGCCGACCCCTGTCAACCGCACGGATATTTCCGTGAAGACTGACACGTCAGTCCGAAATCTGTATTACTGTCTCGGTCAGTCGGAACCGGTCAGCAGAGGGGCCGGTCGGCATCGACCAAACAGTGGGGCTGTGGGGTGGTGAACATTGGTCGACAAGGCTGTTCGGGGGCCGGAGCCGGTGATACGGCAGGCAATCGAATTCGTACTTTCCGGGCTGCGGACATTCGGACGCACCATTCAGCTGGCGATCGCGGCGTTCCGCTTCCTGGTCGTCGACATCGTCAAACTTCGGCATCCGTGGCGTGACACGCTACAGCAGGGCTGGTTCATCGTCAGCGTGACGGCGATTCCCGCTGTGCTGGTATCGGTTCCGTTCGGCGTCATCGTCGCGGTGCAGGTGGGGAGCCTGACCCAGCAGGTCGGCGCCAGCTCGGTCTCGGGCGCGGCGGGCGGCCTCGGCGTGATCCGGCAGGGCGCGCCCATGGTGACCGCGCTGCTGCTCGGCGGCGCCGCGGGATCGGCGATCGCGTCGGATCTGGGTGCGCGCACCATTCGCGACGAGGTGGATGCCTTGCGCGTCATGGGAATCGACCCGGTGCGCCGGCTGGTCGCGCCGCGGCTGGCGGCCATGATCGCACTCACCCCGCTGCTGTGCATGCTGATCATCTTCATGGGCGTGTTCACAGGGTATGTGATCGCGGTCGGCTTCCAGGGGGTGACGCCCGGCTCGTATCTGTCGGCGTTCGCGGCCTTCGCCAAGATGGCCGATCTGTGGGTGGCCATCGTGAAGGCGGTCATCTTCGGGGTGATCGTGCTCATCGTGTCGTGTCAGCGCGGGCTCGAGGCCACGGCCGGTCCGCGCGGGGTCGCCAATGCGGTGAACGCGGCGGTGGTGATCGGCGTGATCGCGGCCTTCGGCGTGAATCTGGTGATCACGCAGCTGGTTTCGATGTTCCTACCGACGCAGGTGGGCTGATGACCCAGGTACCCGCGAAATACACACCGCTCGGCCACGCGGGCCGGGTGATCGGCTCCAGCGCGCAAGCGCCGCTCGGCGTCTTCGAATCCCTGGGCCACCAGGCGACTTTCGTCTTCGAGGTGCTCGCCGCCATCCCGCACACGCTGCGGTACTACCGGCGCCAGACCATGCTCATCCTCTCCGACATCACCTGGGGCTCCGGGGCGATCATCGTGGGCGGCGGCACCGTGGCGGTGCTGGCGTTCCTGGGTATCGCGGTCGGCGGTTCCATCGGCGTGGAGGGTTTCACCGCGCTGAACATGGTCGGCATGGGCCCGCTCACCGGGTTCGTCTCCGCCTACGCCAATACCCGCGAGATGGCGCCCATGGTGGCGGCCATCGGCTTTGCGGCACAGGCAGGTTGCCGCATGACCGCCGAGATCGGGGCCATGCGCATCGCCGAGGAGATCGACGCGCTCGAGGCCATCGGCA
Source organism: Nocardia sp. JMUB6875 (assembly GCF_041154655.1). Classification (NCBI taxonomy): domain Bacteria; kingdom Bacillati; phylum Actinomycetota; class Actinomycetes; order Mycobacteriales; family Nocardiaceae; genus Nocardia; species Nocardia sp. JMUB6875. The sequence continues at coordinate 7,629 of NZ_BAAFGR010000090.1, read as the reverse complement.
TCCGGCCGATGCCGTTCGTGGTGACCACCCGCGTGATCGCGGGCGTCATCACCATCGTGCCGCTGCACCTGCTCACCCTCATCCTGTCGTACCTGTCGTGCGCGACCGTGGTGAACGTGCTGCACGGGCAGTCCTCCGGCACCTACTACCACTATTTCGACGCCTTCCTGCAACCCAGCGATGTGCTGGCCTCCCTGCTCAAGGCGACGATCTTCGTGGTCGCAATCATTCTCATCCACGGCTACCAGGGCTTCTACGCCTCGGGCGGGCCGGAGGGCGTGGGCCGGGCCTCCGGTCGCGCCATTCGCGCCAGCCTGGTGCTGGTGGTCATCCTGGACATGATCCTGACGATCGTGATCTGGGGCCTGGATGTCGGCATCCGGATCTCGGGGTAGTCATGGCGGTGTTCAAGGATCATTCCGGGCGCAGCGCCGGACCGTGGATGTTGCGGCTGCGGGGGCTGGTGATCGCCGTCGTGCTCGTCACCGTGACGATTGTCGTGAGCTCCTATGCGCGTGGCGCTTTCGCGGACAAGTTCGAGGTCACCGTGGACGCGGCGACCCTGGGTGAGGGGCTGGCGCCGGGCGCGGAGGTCAAGTTCCGCGGGTATGCCATCGGCACGGTCAAGCGGGTCGAGACCGTCGGCTACGGGCATCAGCGCATCGATCTGGAGATCGAGCGACGCCAGGCCGACGCGCTCACCGACGATGTGACCGCGCGGTTCACCTCGTCGAATGTGTTCGGCTCCAGCGCGATCGAATTGGTGCCGGGCACCGACGGGAAGAAGCTGCGGGAACACACCATCCTGCAGATCGGCGAGAACGCCACCAACGCGACCGTGGCCGGTGTGTTCCGGCGGGCGGCGCGGCTGACCCAGGTGCTGGATTCGGCGTCGGTGCGCCGGCTTTTCGACCTGCTGCTCGACAATGCCGCCAGCATGGGCCCGGTCCTGCAGTCGTTCTTCGAGACCGCGCGGACCCTGGCCGACGGGCAGCAGAACACCCTGGCGCACTACCTGCGCATCGGCGGGGATATGACCGGCGCGTTCCGGGATCTGACGCCCTCGGCCGGGCACGCCGTGCTGGCGGTGCTCGAACAGAGCGCCTACTTCGGCGAACCGGAGAACCGGGCGCGCACCAACAAATCCACCAATGGCGTGAACGACGCTGTGCTGGTGGGGCTTTCGAACCTGCTGCAGCAGAACAATCCGGACCTGGAGAAGATCCTCGACTCCATCCTGGATCTGGCGGTGCCGATCAGTGTGTCGATCGGCTCGGTGGCCCCGGCCTACAACCGGGTCCCGAATCTGCTGCAGGCCATGAACGGGGCGCTGCCCGTGGTGGACGGCCATGTGCAGCTACAGCTGGAGCTGATCGCCAAAACCATGCCGTACCTGGCGGATTCGCTGGCGGGAGGGACGAAATGAGCGAGATCACCAAATCCGCGGTCAAGCTCACCGTGTTCCTGGTGATCGTGGCCGCCTGCACGACCTTCATCGTGACCGCGCTGCGCACCCCGATACCGGGTGACAAGGTCGCCTACGACGCGGTGTTCACCGATGTCTCAGGGCTTTTCGCCGGTGACTCGGTGCGCATGTCCGGCGTCGCAGTCGGCAAGGTCGAGACCGTCTCGCTGGACGGCACCAAGGCGCGCGTGCACTTCACTGTCGACGACACCCGGCCGGTCTACGACAACACCAAGGCCGCGGTGCGCTATCAGAACCTCATCGGGCAGCGGTACGTCGAGCTGCTCACCGAGGGCAAGGCCGGGGCGAAACTGGCTGCCGGAGCGACCATTCCGGTGGAGCGGACCATTCCCAGCTTCGATGTGTCCAAGCTGTTCAACGGCTTCAAGCCCATGTTCGACACCCTGGATCCCGCGCAGCTCAACCAGTTCGGCAACAACCTGCTGCGCGTCATCCAGGGCGACGGATCGGGCATCGGGCCGGTGCTCGCGGATGTGGACACGCTCACCAAGCACGCCCGCAACAGCGAGGCCGTGATCGTGCTGCTCATCCGCAACCTGGGCATGGTGTCCGACGCCATCGGCGGCAAATCCCAGGCGGTCGGTGATCTGGTGGAACAGCTCTCCGGCATCCTGCACCAGTTCACCTCCAAGACCCAGACCATGCTCAACGCGGTCGATACGGCGAAAGCCGTGCTCGCGCCGATGGTTCCGATCCTGGAGGAAGGCCGCGACGCCTACGACCTGGGGTACGGGCCGATCGACGGTCTGCTGCGCCGGCTGGTGCCGCAGACCGACCAGCTCACCCAGATCCTGGCCATCACACCGCAGTTGGTGACCGGGCTGAACCAGTCGGTCCCCGGGCAGGGCTACAAGCCGCGCATCACCTGCACCAATGGTGAGGCGGCGCTGCCCGCGACGGTCGGCGTCATCCTGTCCACACAGAACCTGGTGGTGTGCAACTGATGCGGGCACTGATCAACTACGTCGGTGAGCTGATTCGCGACGTCCTCACCGGGCGCGGCGACCAGAACACCCAATTGCGCTGGGGCATGGCCGGTGTCGTGGTGTGCGTGATCGCGCTGACCATCGCGGGGGCGCTGTATGTGATCCCGTTCGGGCAGCGCACCTATGTGGCCGACTTCAAGATCTCCGGTGGCGCGCGCTCGGGCGACGAGGTGCGGGTGGCGGGCATCAATGTCGGCAAGATCCGCAGTGTGGATCTGGTCGGGGATCACGTGGAGGTCGCCTTCACGGTGAATCACGATGTGCGCGTGGGGGATCGGTCGGCGGTCGAGGTCAAGATGCTGACCCCGATCGGCGGGCACTACCTCGCGTTGGCCCCGGCCGGTGACAAGACGCTGGGGTCGAAGCACATTCCGCCGGAGCGCACGGCCACGCCGTTCGAACTCAGCGACATCCTCGACAAGGGCACCCCGATCTTCGGCAAGGTGGACGCGAGCACCATGCGCGACACCATCGGGCAGCTGAACACGGCCCTGGCCGGGCAGCCCGACGCGCTGCGCGGGGTGATCGGCAATGCCAACGAGCTGACCGGGCTGCTCGCCCAGCGCACCGATCAGCTGAACACGGCGCTGAACGTGTCCGACGAATACGTCGCCGCTATTGCCGACGACAAGGCGCTGCTGGCCGATTTCGTGCGGCAGCTGGGCCAGGTCGCCGATCAGCTCGGCAATCGCAAGGACGACATCGTGAGCATGTTCAACCTGCTCAAGCGGCTGCTGGTGATCCTGCACCGCCCGATCATGGCCTACGGCGACAGCATCGAGCCGTCGGTGACGCAGTTCGAGCAGCTGTTCTCCAAGCTTGTCGCCAATCCGGATCAGGTGGACACCGTGATCAACGGGCTGCGCGATGTCATCGACAAACTCAACGGGTTGCTGGGCAATCAGGTGAAGGTGAATCAGCCGGTCGCCGGTGTCCAGATCTGCATTCCCTACGAAGGCAAGGCGTGCTGAATGAGATGGGGTAGAACAGCACTCGCCGCCGGGGTCGCCGTGGCGGTGGTGGCCGCCGGGGTGGCCGGGGTGTCGTGGGCGAATACGGTGCGCGATCCCAAGCAGAGCTTGTGCGCCGAATTCACCGATACCGTCGGGCTGTACGAGGGCAATAGCGTGACCATGCTCGGGGTCGAGGTCGGGACCGTCTCGAAGATCGAGGCGCTCGGCGACCGCATGCGGGTCACCATGAACGTCAAGGATTCGGTGAAACTGCCGGCCGACATCCAGGCCGTCACCATGTCGAGTTCCATTGTGACCGACCGGCATGTGGAGCTCACCAAGCCGTATACCGGCGGGGCGCAATACGACACGTCGAAATGCATTCCGCTGCAACGCACCAAGACACCGATCGGCATCAGCGAGGCGCTCGACGCCATGGGCAAGCTGGCCGGTGACCTCACCGGCGGCGGGACCGGCGGCAAGCCGGACACCCTGCTCGACGACACGCTGACCGCGGCCAACAATGCCATCGACGGGACCGGGCAGCAGTGGAATCAATTGCTGCAGCGGCTGTCCGCGACCATCGGGGATCCCAATCAGAAGGACGCGGTGTTCCGGCGGCTGGTGGACAATCTCGACCAGCTCACCACCATGTTCGTGACCAACTGGCCGGATATGGCCCAGGTGCTGAACAATCTGCGGGCCGGGCTGCAATTGATCGGGGAGTTCTCGACGGAATTCTCCACGGCCGTGGATGTCGCGGTCGAATTCCTGCCGGTGATCGCCCGCAACGCGGGCAAATACGATCAGCAGATCTACGGTCTGCTGGATGTCCTGCTGCCGCAGGTGCATACGTTCGTGCAGCAGCATCAGGGCGATATCAATTCGCTGCTCGCGGTGCTGCCGCCGCTGGCCGCCCAGCTACCGCAGGCGGGTGCGAAATGAGGCGCGCTGTAGTTTTGAGGAGCACAGCCATCAAACTGCTGCCGGTACTCACGGCGGCGACCCTGGTGCTGACCGGATGCGGTGTGAAGGCGACCGATATCCCGATTCCGGGCACCTATCCCAGCGGTGACACCTACACCGTCCGCATCGAATTCGGCTCGGTGCTCAACCTGCCCGACCGCGCCAAGGTGATCGCCGATGGTGTCGAGATCGGCATGCTCGACCATATCGAGCTGATCGGGAACACCGCGGTGGCGACGGTGAAACTGCACACCGACGCGAAATTGCCCAAGGCCACCACAGCGGAACTGCGGCAGGACACCATCCTCGGCGATATCCACATCGCCCTGGAGGCACCCAAGAACGCGCCCTCGGTGTTCCTGATCAATGGCGATGTGATTCCGGTGTCGCAGACCATTCCCGCCACGAATGTCGAGGACATTCTGCGGGCGCTGTCGAACATCATGACCGGCGGCCGCTGGAGCGATATCCAGAAGCTGGTCACCGATGTGAACGCGGCATTCCCGTCGGACCCGGCGGAACTGGACCGGATCAACCTGGCGGGCCGCGCGGCACTGCACGATATGGCCACGCACACCGACGATCTGAACCGCATCCTCCTCTCGGCGCAGCAGATCACGGCCAAGCTGGAATCCGGGCGCGGGGCGGTGGACCAGATCCTCACCCTGGGGCCGGACCGGGCCGCCGGTCTGTCGGAAGTGCTGCTCGCCGTGGTCAATCTGATCATCAGCGGCGGGCCGCTGGCCAAGAACGCCGGTGACCTGCTGCTGCCGCACATCGGCGACTTCCGGTCCATCGTGTCGATTCTCGCGCCGACCGCGGTCACGGCCGGATACGCCGACCTCACCCTCGCGGCCAATCTCGACACCTTCCACACCCTGCTGCGGGAGAAGATCATTCCCTTCCTGCAGTCACCGGATGTGAAGGTGCGCAAGATCTCCGCGGATGTGCAGGCCGATCAGCTCATCACCACTATGCGTTCGATCGGGATGGTGCCCTGATGAAACTCTCACTCTCCGGGCCGGTTTCGCTGATTCTGCTGATGGTGCTCACCCTCGTCTGCGGCAGCTATATGGCCGTGGGCGTGCTGAATCTCGATCCGCGCCGCGAGAACAACACCGTCACAGTGCTATTGGACAGTTCGGGCGGTCTGATGAAGACCTCCGAGGTGACGCTGCGGGGTCTGCCGATCGGGAAGGTTCGCGATATCGGCGCCACCGGACGCGGGCTGGCGGTCACCCTCGAATACGACGCCAAATACAAGATTCCGGTCGACAGCGTCGTGCAGATCGCCAACCTGTCGGCGGCCGGTGAGCAGTTCCTCGACTTCCGGCCCGCCGGGACGGCCGGGCCGTACCTGCACGACGGCAGCATCGTGCCGAACCGGCAGGTCAAGGTCGCGACCACGGTCGGTGACGCGCTGGCCAAGCTGGACGCGCTGACCGCGCAACTGGATCCGGCCAAACTGCAGAACCTGGCGACCACCGTGGCCGCCGGATTCGAGGGCCGCGACGCCGACGTCGCCAACCTGACCCACGCGCTGATCAATACCGCGAACATGTTGCACGACAAACGCGATGCCGTCGCGCGCCTGTACTCCAATGTGCAGAACCTCGGCGACAAGTTCGACGGGCGCGCACCCACCATCTCCGCGGCCGCCGGAGATATGGACGCCGCGCTGCCGGAACTGCTGCACATCATCGCGGCCTTCCAGAACTACTCCTACATCGGCGAGAACATCTACGACGATCCGATCGGGCCGCTGGTCAACAAGATCAACGAGTACCTGCAGCTGATCGGGCCCGATCTGAGCCATATCGCCACCGTCCTCAAACCCGCCACCACCGCGATCAAACCGCTTCGCGTGGACGCCGGATCGATCGTGGACCTGCTGGCCACGGTGTTCCCCGGCGACGGCGCCGCCCACGTGGCCATCGAGACTCCGCGCTAGAGAGAAGGCATTCCATGAGTGAGACCGAGACGATCGAGCAGCCGACCGAACAGACGCCCGAACCCGCCGCGGAGCAGGTTGCGGTGCCCGCCAAGGGCTTCGGTGAACGCGCCTACCCGTTCCTGGCCGCCGCCACCGCGCTCTTCGCGATCGCGGCCGTGGTGTTCGGGGTGCTGTGGCACGGATCCGCCAACGACTACGACGCCCTGAAATCCGCGCAGTCCGACCGCGATCGGGCCGCCCAGGTGGCCCGGGACTACACCCTGCGCTCGCTCACCTACGACTACCGCAACCTGCCCGCCTTCTTCGACGGTGTGCAGCGCGGCACCTCGGACGCGTTGCGCGACAGGTACTCCCAGGTCCACGACACCCTCGCCAAGATCATGACCGATGCCCAGGTGGTCGCCACCGGCGACGTGGTCGGCACCTCGGTGGAGGCCAAGGGCAACGACCAGTACACGGTCACCGTCTACGCCACCCAGAAGACCCAGAACGTGCAGCAGCAGGATCCCGCCACCGTGCCGAACCTGCTGGTGCTCACCGTCGCCAAGAGCGGCGGCGACTGGCTGGTCACCGACTACGGCCCCAAGGACATCGGCGCGAAGGGCGGGGCCGCGAAATAGTCTCGAAGCGCATCGGCCGGCCGCCGCAGACCGAGCTCCCGTCGCGGCGGCGCCGGCAGATCATCGAAGCCGCCTTCGAGGTCTTCACCGCCAACGGCTACGAGGCCACCGCCATCTCCCAGGTCGCCGCCCACGCCGGAATCGGCCAGGGCACCGTCTACCGCTACTTCGGCAGCAAACGCGAAATCCTGGACCACGTCATCGATCTCGGCATCGAGAAGGTGACCGAGGCGATGGAACTGCACCTGGTGTTCGGCGCCGCGGGCGATGTCGGCGAGCTGGTGGCGGTGGTGCGCGCGGCGGTCGAGCGCCTCTACGACCTGCTCGAGCGCGAGCCGCAGGTGCTGCGGCTGCTCGTCGTCGAGGCGGGTGCCATCGATCCGGAACTGGCGCACCGGCTGCTCGGCCTCGAGTCGATGACGGCCTCACTCATCGCGGGAGAACTGACGCGTGGCATGGAGGAAGGTTGGATTCGTCCCGATATCGACCCGGAAGTGCTGGGCCACACCATTCTCACCATGGTCGGCCCGTGGATCATGCGGGAACTGGTGGGCGCGGGCAATCCCGCCATCCGCGACCGCAGCATGACCGTCGTCTTCGACCTGGTCGACAAGACCCTGCGCCCGTGGAGCCCCCGGCCGTGACGCCCCTCGCCGCCGACCCG
>NZ_BAAFGR010000089.1:0-31713 GCF_041154655.1 Nocardia sp. JMUB6875 | reverse complement strand
CTCTCCAACCGCGACGGCCGCCCCGTCACCTCAGGCGCCTGCTACCGGGAGGATGACCACCTTGGTGTTCGGGGGGCGGGCTGCGGCGAGTTCGGTCAGGGCGGCGGTGCGGCCGGCGACGACCAGGTGGCCGGGGGCGTTGTGGTTGGCGGGGGCCAGATCGAGTTCCGTTATGCGGGTGAGGACTTCGTCGGGGGTGCCGCCGAGGACGGCCGCCATGCCGGTGTCGTCCGCGGCGCAGGCGTCGGCCATGGCTCGGCCGCGGATGGCGGCCAGGGCGATGGCGTCGTCGGGGGAGATCACCTCGGCGGCCGCTGCCGCCGCGAGCTCGCCGACGGAATGACCGGCCACGATCGTGCCGGGGCCGAGTCCGCCCGCGGCGCGCAGCGCCTGCACCGCGAGTAGTGCGGCCGCAGCCACCAGCGGCTGGGTGGTGGCGGTGTCGACGAGTTCGGTTGCGGCGGAGGTGGTTCCGAGGCGCAGGAGGTCGAGGTCGCAGATCTCGGACCAGCGCGCCAGGCATTGCTCGGCGTCCGGTAGCGACAGCCAGTCGGTCAGCATGCCCGGTTTCTGCGAGCCCTGCCCGGGCGCCAGCAGGGCATAGGGTTCGACGTCGAGGAGACGGCGGGCGGCGGGGCCACCTATCTGCGCTGCGGGGTTGCTCATCTGCGCTGCGAGGTCGCTCATCGGTGCTCCCTCCGCGCGACGCATTCCTCGGCGAAGGCCAGCGACCGCAGGTGGAAGGTGCGCGCGGTGTAGCCGAGGCTCGTGTTGTGCCCCGCATCCAACTGACGGTCGATGACCACGCGCGGCGAATGCCGCAGCCGGGAGCGCAGATTCGCGAGGGTGCGGTCGTCATGATGCCACCAGCGCTCGTGCTCGGCGAAGGTGAACCGGACCGGAACCCGAATGCGCTGGGCGACAGCGGGAAACGCCGATTCCCAACTCACGATGTCGAACTGCTCGGCGACCGGGATGGGCGCGGTGATCGAGCGAGCCTGGTGAAAGGTCTCCGGCGGATACAACTTCAGCGGCAGCCAGCTCTTCGTCCACGTCGTGCCGATGTTCTCGAGCCCGTCGGCCGGGCGGGCGTAACGGTGCCCGCATCCGGAGACGTCGACGCCCAGCAGATCGGGTACCCGCTGATAGGCGGCCGTGGTCAGCGCCAGCTTGCCGCCGAACGAATGGGCGTGCAGCAGCAGGCCCGCGCCGGTGTCGAACCGCCCGGCCAGATCACGCAGCGCATTCGCGAGAGTGGCGGCCTGGTCGACGACGGGCTGGCCCTCGGGCAATGCGACGGCGGACGCGCCGTAGCCGGGGCGGTCGATGGCGACGACCGAGAAGCCGAGGGCCGCACCCAGTTCGAGCATCGACATGCCCGGCAGGGCCCGGCCGTGGAAGTATCCGGCCCGCATCCCGGCCCCGTGCAGGGCGACGATGGTGGCGCGCGGCGGCCGGTGGACCGGCGTGGTGATCAATGCCGACAGCGTCGCGTCACCGCCGTCGAGGTCGATGGACCGGACCTCGGCGTCCTGATCGGCCGAATGTGGATGCAGCGGTGGCGGATTGATGACGGTCATGTCTGATCTCCTTGGCTTACACTGCAAATCGGAGTGCCCCGGGTGATGGCGGATCCGGTTTCGACCGAGAGACCCGTGATGACTCCGGCCTTGTGGGCGGTCACGGGGTTCTCCATCTTCATGGCCTCGAGCACCACGACCAGATCACCCGCCTCGACGGACTGACCCTCCGTGACAGCGACTTTGACCACGGTGCCCTGCATAGGCGCGGTGACCGAATCGCCGGAGGCTGCGCCGGTTATGCCTGTTCGTTTGCGCGGCTTGGGCTTCTTGCGGACCGCACCCGCGCCGTTGGCGGACGCGGCCGCACCGACGGAGAACTGGCCCGGCAGCGACACTTCCAGGCGACGGCCGCCGACCTCGACGACCACCTTCTGCCGCGGCGCCTCGTCCTCGTCCTCGATCGGCTGGGCACCGGTGTAGGGCTCGATCGGGTTGTCCCACTCGTTCTCGATCCACTTGGTGTAGACGTCGAACTTGGTGCCGTCACCGACGAACGCCGGGTTCTCCACGATGTGGCGGTGGAACGGGATAACGGTCGCGAGGCCCTCGATCTGGTACTCGGCCAGGGCGCGGGCGGCGCGCTGCAGCGCCTGCTCGCGGTTCTCGCCGGTGACGATCAGCTTGGCCAGCATGGAGTCGAACTGGCCGCCGATCACGCTGCCTTCGACCACACCGGAGTCGACGCGCACGCCGGGGCCCGCGGGCTCGCGGTAGACGGCGACCGGGCCGGGAGCGGGCAAGAAGCCGCGACCGGCGTCCTCACCGTTGATCCGGAACTCGAAGGAGTGCCCGCGCGGGGTCGGGTCTTCCTTGATCGAGAGTTCGTGGCCTTCGGCGATGCGGAACTGCTGGCGCACCAGGTCGATGCCGGCGGTCTCCTCGGTGACCGGGTGCTCGACCTGCAGACGCGTGTTCACCTCGAGGAACGACACCGTCTCGCCCTGCACCAGGTACTCCACGGTGCCCGCACCGTAGTAGCCGGCCTCCTTGCAGATCCGCTTCGCGGACTCGTGGATCTTGGAACGCACCTCGTCCGAGAGGAACGGGGCCGGTGCTTCCTCGACGAGCTTCTGGAAGCGGCGCTGCAGCGAGCAGTCGCGGGTGCCGGCGACGACGACGTTGCCGTGCTTGTCGGCGATGACCTGGGCCTCGACGTGGCGGGCCTTGTCCAGGTACTGCTCCACGAAGCACTCGCCACGCCCGAACGCGGCGGTGGCTTCACGCACGGCGGAGTCGAACAGCTCCGGGATCTCTTCGATGGTGTGGGCGACCTTCATGCCGCGGCCACCACCACCGAAGGCGGCCTTGATGGCCACCGGCACCCCGTATTCCTTGGCGAACGCGACGACCTCGTCGGCGTTCTTGACCGGGTCCTTGGTGCCCGCGGCCATGGGCGCCTGCGCGCGCTCGGCGATGTGGCGGGCGGTGACCTTGTCACCCAGATCGCGGATCGACTGCGGCGACGGCCCGATCCAGATCAGGCCCGCGTCGAGCACGGCTTGGGCGAAATCGGCGTTCTCCGACAGGAACCCGTAGCCGGGGTGGATCGCGTCCGCGCCGGCCTTGGCGGCGGCGTCGAGGATCTTGTCGAACACCAGGTACGACTCGGCCGAGGTCTGCCCACCCAGCGCGAACGCCTCATCGGCCAGCTTCACGAACGGCGCGTCCGCGTCCGGCTCGGCATACACGGCGACGCTGGCGATCCCGGCGTCCTTGGCAGCCCGGATCACGCGCACGGCGATCTCGCCCCGATTGGCTACGAGGACCTTGCCGATTGTCGGATACCGCTCTGCCGCACCGGATTCGATACTCATGCCGCGGCCCAGCTCTGCGGTGGGACGAAGGCGCTCACCCGCGGCGGCACGATCCAGCGCACGGGAGCCACCGCGGGCGGGGCACCCTCGGCGGAATTCGCGAGCACGCTCATCAAAGCGATGAGCAGGGCGGCTGTTTCGATATCGTCGGGCGCGCCGCGTTCGATGCGGATCAGGGGTGCTGTCATGTGCTTCTCGCTCTACTCACTGGGGTGGGTTGCCGTGCTTGCGAATCGGCAGGTCGGCGTGTTTGGTCCGCAGCATGGCGAGGCTGCGGATGAGCACCGAGCGGGTGTCGGCGGGATCGATCACGTCGTCGACCAGGCCCCGCTCGGCGGCATAGAAAGGATGCACCAGCTCCGAGCGGTACTCGGCAATCTTGTTCTGCCGCACCGCTTCCGGATCCTTCGCGGCATTGATCTCGCGGCGGAAGATGACGTTCGCGGCGGCCTCGGCGCCCATGACGGCGATCTCGTTGCTGGGCCAGGCCAGCGCCAGATCCGCGCCGATCGACCGAGAATCCATGACGATGTACGCGCCGCCGTAGGACTTGCGCAGCACCACCGAGACCCGCGGGACCGTCGCATTGCAGTAGGCGTAGAGCACTTTCTCGCCGTGGCGGATGATCCCGCCGTGCTCCTGCGCCACGCCGGGCAGAAAACCCGGCACGTCGATCAGGGTGACGAGCGGGATATTGAACGCGTCGCACAGCTGCACGAAGCGGGCGGCCTTCTCCGAGGCGGCGATGTCGAGCACCCCCGCCAGCATGCTCGGCTGATTGGCGACCACGCCCACCACATGCCCGTCGAGGCGGGCGAAGGCGCACACCACATTCGCCGCCCACTGCTCGTGCACCTCGAAGATCTCGTGGTCGTCGACGATCTCCTCGATGACCGCGCGCACGTCGTAGGGCCGGTTCCCGTCGAGGGGGACCAGATCGTAGAGCGACTCGTTGCGCCGATCCGCCGGATCGGTGCACGCCACCGCGGGCGGATGCTGACGGTTGTTGGCGGGCAGCATCGACAGCAGATGCCGGACGTCGTGCAGGCACGCGGGTTCGTCATCGTAGGTGAAATGGGTGACACCCGATGTGCGCGAATGGATGTCGGCCCCGCCCAGCTCGTTCATGGTGACCCGCTCGCCGGTCACCGCCGCCACCACATCGGGTCCGGTGATGAATATCTGCGCGGTCTCCCGGATCATGAAGACGAAATCGGTGAGCGCGGGACTGTAGGCGGCGCCACCGGCGCAGGGGCCGAGGATGACGCTGATCTGCGGAATCACCCCGGAGGCCTTGGTGTTTCGCGCGAAGATGCCACCGAATCCGGCCAGCGCGGTGACCCCTTCCTGGATGCGGGCCCCCGCGCCGTCGTAGAGCCCGACCAGCGGTGCGCCGGCGGCCAGGGCCAGATCCATCACCTTGTGGATCTTCTGTGCGTGCGCCTCGCCCAGCGCGCCGCCCATGATGCGGAAGTCCTGCGCGAAGACGAACACCGTGCGCCCCTCGACGGTGCCCCAGCCGGTGACCACGCCGTCGGTGTGGTGCCGCCGCGCCTCGAGACCGAATCCGGTGGCCCGGTGCCGGCGCAGCGCCTCGATCTCCTGAAACGACCCCGGGTCGAGCAGCAACTCGATCCGCTCGTAGGCGGTCAGCTTCCCCTGGTCGTACTGGCGTTGGGTCGCGGCCGCACCGGGTCCGGCCAGTACCGATTGTTTGAGTTTGTCGAGCTCCTCGACGCGTTCACGCATGTCCGTCCTCTCCACTGCTCCGAGTCTGACCCACGGGTCCTCGAGCGTCGCTCAAATGTCGTTGCCGGGAGCTTCGGGAGGATATTTCGGTCATGCGCAATGCGTATTTGATTCGTCATTCAATATCGATAGGCGGGCATAGCATGTAGCCGACGGTTTGGGAACATTTGGGCCTTTAACCATCAAATTACGGTTTGTTCACGAGGCCGATACCTGCCGCCCGTTAGTCTGGAGTGGCCTCCAGTGCTGTGGGTATTTATTTTCCGCGCATTGTCGGGGGGAAGTAGTAGGGAGCACCCGTGACACAGCAAATCTATGCCCGCGTGCTAGGACCACTAACGCTCGCGTTGCAGAACAGGAATGCCACACCGACGGCTCAGAAACAGCGGCAATTGCTCGCGCTGCTGCTCGTCCGGCATTCGACCGTGGTGCCGGTGTCCGCGATGATCGAGGAATTATGGAACGAGGATCCGCCGCGCAGTGCCGTGACCGTCGTGCAGACGTACGTCCTCGGGATCCGCAAGCGCATGGCGGAGTTCTTGGACGTCGAGCCAGGTGAGGTGGCCGATCGCTACCTGCGCACCTGGAGCAAGGGATACCTGTTCGACGCCCGCGACTGTGTGCTGGATGTCAGGGACTACCAGGTCATGGCCGAGGCCGCGCGGTGTGCGGCGGCGGTGGGCAACGATCGGCGGGCGGTCGAGCTGTACACCGCCTCGGAGGCCCTGTGGACCGGCCCGCCGCTGCTCGACGTGGAGGCCGGAAATCCGCTCGCCGCGGAATTGACGCATCTCGAGCAATTGCGCCTGGTTAATCAGGAGCGACGGATCGAGGCGCAATTGCGACTGGGCGCTCACCGTGAGGTCTGCCCCGATCTGGCGAGATTGACCGCCGAGCATCCACTGCACGAGCGGATACAAGCGTATTACATATACGCGCTGTGCCGTTCGGGGCAGAGGTATAGAGCGCTCGAGGCCTACCACAATTTCGCCGCCCTGATGCAGACCGAGCTCGGGCTCGACCCGTGCTGGCGGCTTCGGCAATTGCACCTGGATATCCTCAATGCGTCCGACGAGTCCGTGGCCGAGGTATTGGAGACGCGGCACGCCGGCTATTTGATCGGCTGGAATTCCACACCGGAACTCGGCAGGTCCGCGCGACCGGCCTGACCATTTGTTCTCATTGTTGAAAACACCTTCATGACATAAGAGATCGCCGGAGGCGACGACCGGCGATTCCACCGTAGCCCCGCCCTCGGGTGGGGCTACGGTGCTGTCGGCTGGGCTCCTCCCGATCCTGTTGGTCGCGTGCGCCTTTCAGTGACGATCGCACTCACGGCTCGAGAACCGCTCGAGCCCGCGGCTGGAGCGGCCCTCGAGCCGGGCGCGCGACGCTGAAGCGGACATCGAAGCTTCGACCAGCAATCGGCGCGAAGGAGAATTGCTATGTACGCCATCACATTCGGGAGTACGCGGTGAGCCGGCGGGTGGTCGTCACCGGACTGGGTGTGCGGGCACCCGGCGGATCCGGCAAGGACGAGTTCTGGAAGCTGTTGTCCGAGGGGCGCACCGCCACCCGGGCCATCAGCTTCTTCGACGCCTCGCCGTATCGGTCCCAGGTCGCGGGCGAGGCCGATTTCGATCCGCTCGCGGAAGGGTTGTCGCCCCGCGAGATTCGGCGCATGGACCGCGCGGCGCAGTTCGCGGTGGTGTGTGCCCGCGAGGCGGTCGCCGACAGCGGCCTGGCGCTCGAGTCGGTGAATCCGTTCCGGCTCGGGGTGAGCCTGGGCAGCGCGGTCGCCGCCGCGACCAGCCTCGAACAGGAGTACCTGGTGCTGTCGGACTCCGGCCGCAGCTGGGTGCTCGACGAAAAGCACCTGTCGCCCTACATGTTCGACTACATGGTGCCCAGCGTCATGCCCGCGGAGGTGGCCTGGAGCGTCGGGGCGGAGGGCCCGGTCGCCATGGTCTCCAACGGCTGCACCTCCGGCCTGGATTCGGTCGGGCACGCGGTGCAGCTGATCCGCGAGGGGTCGGCCGATGTGATGATCGCCGGCGCCTCCGACACCCCGATCACCCCGATCGTGGTGGCCTGCTTCGACGCCATTCGCGCGACCACCCCGCGCAACGACGATCCCGAGCACGCCTCGCGGCCGTTCGACAACTCCCGCAACGGTTTCGTGCTCGCCGAGGGCGCGGCCATGTTCGTGCTCGAGGAGTTCGAGAGCGCGCGCCGCCGGGGTGCGCGCATCTACGCGGAGGTCACCGGTTACGCGACGCGCTGCAACGCCTACCACATGACCGGCCTCAAGGCCGACGGCCGGGAGATGGCCGAGGCGATCCGGGTGGCCTTGGACGAATCCCGCGTCGATCCCACCGCGATCGGCTACGTCAACGCGCACGGTTCCGGGACCCGGCAGAACGATCGGCACGAAACCGCCGCGGTCAAGCGCAGTCTCGGCGAGCACGCGTATCGCACGCCGATGAGTTCGATCAAGTCCATGGTCGGTCATTCGCTGGGCGCCATCGGCTCGGTGGAGATCGCCGCCTGCCTGCTCGCGCTGGACTATCAGGTGGTGCCGCCCACGGCCAACCTGCACGAGCGCGATCCAGAATGCGATCTGGACTATGTGCCGCTGACGGCGCGCGACCATCGCATGGACACCGTGCTGACCGTCGGCAGCGGGTTCGGCGGATTCCAGAGCGCCATGGTGTTGCGCCGCACGCCGGAGGTCGCGGCATGAGCGTCGTGACGGGAGTCGGCGTGATCGCGCCGAACGGGCTTGGTACCGAACCCTTCTGGGAGGCGGTGCTGGCGGGCCGCGGCGGCATCGCGCCGCTCACCCGGTTCGACACCGCCGCGCCGGGTACGCGCCTGGCCGGGCAGATCCCGGACTTCGAAGCCGCGCAGCATCTTCCGAGCCGACTGCTGCCGCAGACCGACATCTCCACGCGACTGGCCCTGGTGGCGGCGCAGTGGGCGCTCGACGACGCGAAGGTGGATACCGGCGAACTGACCGACTACGACATGGGTGTGGTGACCGGAAACGCCTCGGGCGGTTTCGAATTCACCCATCGCGAGTTCAACAAGCTGTGGTCGATGGGTTCCGAGCACGTCAGCGTCTACGAGTCGTTCGCCTGGTTCTACGCGGTCAATACCGGGCAGATCTCCATCCGGCACGGCATGCGCGGACCCAGCAGCGCCCTGGTCGCCGAACAGGCGGGCGGCCTCGACGCGGTCGGGCACGCCCGGCGCACGGTGCGGCGCGGGACGCCCCTGGTGGTCACCGGCGGCGTGGATTCCGCGTTGGATCCGTGGGGCTGGGCCTCCCATGTCGCGGGCGGCACCCTCAGCACCGCGACCGATCCGGCGCTGGCCTACCTGCCCTTCGACGCCGAGGCCACCGGCAATGTGCCGGGCGAGGGCGGGGCGATGCTCGTGCTCGAGGATCCCGCGGCGGCGCGCACCCGCGGCGTGCCGCACATCTACGGTGAAATCGCCGGTTACGCACAAACATTCGATCCGCCGCCGGATTCCGGTCGGCCGTCGGGTCGGCGGCGTGCCATCGAATCGGCCTTGGCCGACGCGGGTGTGACCCCCGCCGATATCGATGTGGTGTTCGCCGATGCCGCGGGCCTGCCCGAGCAGGACCGTGCGGAGGCCGCAGCCCTGGAAGCGGTGTTCGGCCCCGCCGGTGTTCCGGTCACGGCGACGAAACCCCTGACGGGACGGCTGTTCTCGGGCGCCGGGCCGCTCGACATCGTCACCGCCGTCCTGGCCATGCGGGATTCGGTGATCCCGCCGACGGCAGGCACCCTCACTCCCGCGCCGGAGTACCGGATCGACCTGGTCCGCGGCGACGCCCGGCCCGCCACCGTCGAAACCGCCCTGGTGCTGGCCCGCGGCCGCTGGGGTTTCAACTCGGCGGTGGTCGTCCGCAGCGTCGACCAATGACGTTGTCGCACAAACGCAATACCCGAGCAACAGCACAATCGAGGAGCCAATCATGTCCATGACCATCGACGAACTGCGGCGGATTCTGGTGGAGTGCGCCGGCGGCGACGAGTCCGCACCGGAGCTGGCCGGCGATATCTCCGAGGTCGCGTTCGAGGAACTCGGCTACGACTCGCTGGCCCTGATCGAGACGGCCTCGCGCATCGAGCGCGATTTCGGGGTGAAGATCCCCGAGGACCGGCTCGTCGAGGTGAAGACCCCGGCCGAGCTGATCGGCATCGTCAACGGCCAGCTGGCTGGTGCGGTATGAGCATCTTCCGGATGAGTCACCACCGGGTCGTGGAGGCGGCGCTCCCCGATGTCTATCGCCTGGTCGCCGACGTCACCTATTGGCCGGTCATCTTCGAGCCGAGTGTGCTGGTGCGGCACCTGGATCGCACGCCCACGCAGGAGCGGTTCCGGCTGTGGGCGACGGTCAACGGCGAGGTGAAGAACTGGACCTCGCGCCGGGAATTCGTGGACCGGCAGCACCGGATCACCTTCGAACAGGAGCACAGCGCGGCCCCCATCGCCTCCATGGGCGGGCGGTGGACCTTCGAGGAGGTGGGGGCCCGCAGCACGAAAATCACACTGGACCACCACTTCTCGGTGATCCCGGGCGGTGATCAGGAGGCGATCGCGGACGCGGTGGACCGCAACAGCGTCACCGAACTGGCCACGCTGGCCCGCATCGCGGAACTGGGATACCCGGTGTCGCAGGTGCTGCACACCTTCGAGGACAAGGTGGTCCTGGATGCCCCGGCCGCGGAACTCTACGAGTTCGTCTATCGCAGCGATCGCTGGCCCGACCACGTCCCGCACGTCGGCCGGGTGGAGCTGACCGAGGACGAGCCGGGCGTGCAGCTCATGGAGATGGACACCGTCACCGCCGGCGGCGTCCCGCACACCACGCGTTCGATCCGCGTCTGCGTGCCCGGCGAGCGCATCGACTACAAGCAGCTGCTGCCGCCCGCCATGCTGTTCGGCCACAGCGGCAGTTGGGAATTCGCCGACACCGCCGAGGGCGCCGTGGTCACCGCCCGGCACCTGGTCGCGATCAACCCGGAGGTGGCGCGCGAAACCCTCGGCGCGGATACCACTCTCGACGACGCACGCGCCTATTTGGCCGAGGCGCTGGGCACCAACAGCCGCAACACCCTGCTGTGCGGGGCCAGGACGCTCGCCGACCGCCGGGCCGAGACCACGAAGTCACCGCTATGACCGCCACCGGAGCCCGGCCCCTCGCGCGACCGGTGGTGCGCGAGGTGGCCGAGGACGTCTTCGCCTATACCCACGATCGCGGCGGATGGTGCGTCAGCAATGCCGGGGTGGTGGCCGGGCGCGACGGTGCGCTGGTGATCGATACGCTCGCCACCGAGGGACGCACCCGCGCGCTGGCCGAATTCGTCGACGCGCATGCGGGCGGGCCGGGTCGCACCATCCTCAATACCCACCACCACGGCGATCACAATTTCGGCAATCATCAGTTCGGCGGCGCGGCCATGGTCGTCGCCCACGATCGGATCCGGTCGGAGATGATCGAGACCGGGCTGGCGCTGACCCAGCTGTGGCCGCAGGTGGAGTGGGGTGATGTCCGAGTCACCCTGCCCACCCTCACCTTCATCGATCGGGTGACGGTGTGGGTGGGGGAGCGGCGGGTCGAACTCATCCACGTCGGTCCGGCCGCGCACACCACCAATGATGTGGTGGCGTGGCTGCCCGCGGAGCAGGTGCTCTTCGCCGGTGATGTCGTGATGTCCGGGGCCGCGCCGTTCTGCCTGTTCGGTTCGGTCCGTGGCACTCTCGACGCGCTGCGCAGGCTGACCGCGCTGGGCGCGCGGACCGTGGTGGCCGGGCACGGTCCGGTGGCGGGACCGGAGATCCTCACCCAGACCATCCGCTACCTGCACTGGATCGAAAACCTCGCGGCGGAGGGAAAGTCGCTGGGCCTGACCCCGCTCGAGCTGGCGTCGCAGGTGAGTCTGGGCGAGTTCGAGGAGCTGATCGACGCCGAGCGGGTGGTGGGCAATCTGCACGTCGCCTACGCCGAGCTGGATTCCCCGGAAATCGGTGTGCCACTGGATGTCCTGGCCATCTTCGACGAGATGGTCACCTACAACGGCGGGCAGGTGCCGCAATGCTGGGCGTGAGCACCGAAGCCGTCGACGTGTGCGTGGCCGGTGGCGGACCGGCCGGATTGGTGGCCGGGCTGCTGTTCGCCCGCGCGGGCGCGAATGTGCTGGTGCTGGAGAAGCATCCGGATTTCCTGCGCGATTTCCGCGGCGACACCGTGCATCCCTCGACGCTCATGGCGCTCGACGAGCTCGGGCTGGCCGAGGAGTTCCTGAAGCTCCCGCACGTCGAGCTGCCGCAGTTGCCGATGGCGACGGCGATGGGGCCGGTCACCTTCGCCGACTTCCGCCGGCTGCCTGGACGATTCCCGTTCGTGGCCTTCATGCCGCAGTGGGATGTGCTGAACTTCCTCGCCGAATCCGCTTGCCGCTACCCGAATTTCCGGCTGATCCAGCAGGCGGAGGTGGCCGAGCTGATCGAGCACGACGGGACCGTCACCGGGGTGCGCGCCCGCACGCCCGAAATGGAGCTCGAGGTGCGCAGCCGACTCGTCATCGCCGCCGACGGGCGCAATTCGCTGGTGCGGCAGCATGATCTGCTCGAGGTCGCGGCCAGCCGCGCGCCCATGGACGTGCTGTGGTTCCGGGTGAGCAAGCCCGCCGGTGAACGACTGCCCGCGGTCCGCAGCGGCCGGGACTTCTTCATCGTCTGCATCGATCGGGACGAGTACCTCCAGGTCGCCTACATGATTCCCAAGGGCGGTTTCGAGGCCGTGCGCGCGCGGGGGCTCGACGCGTTCCGGGCCGAGATCGCCGCCATCTACCCGTCGCTGAGCGCGGCGCTGGCGGCCGAGATCGGCGACTGGGACGCGATCAAACCGCTCGATGTCCGGGTCGACCGGCTGCGGGAGTGGTACCGGCCGGGCCTGCTGGCCATCGGTGATGCCGCCCATGCGATGTCCCCGGCGGGCGGGGTCGGTATCAATCTCGCCGTCCAGGACGCCATCGCCGCCGCCCGGCTGCTCGCCCCGACCCTGCGGGAGGGTCGCACGCCCACCCCCGCCCAGTTGCGCGCGGTACAGCGACGCCGCGAATTCCCCATGCGCGTAGTGCAATTCGCGCAACTACGACTGCTCACCGATCTCTATCCCAGCGCCGAACGACCCGGCACCGACAAGCCGATGCTGGCCCGGCTGCTGCGCCGATTCCCCGGGCTCGCGCACGTGGTCGCGCGGGTCATCGGACTCGGCGTCCGGCCCGAACACGTGCCCGAACCTCACGTGCCCGAGAAAACTCACGCACCCCGCCTCGAAGCGATGACACAGGAGAAGTGATGTCCACCTATCTGCTCGTTCCCGGTGCGTTCCACGGCGGTTGGGCCTGGCAGCGGGTGGCGCCGCTGCTCAGCGCCGCCGGCCACCGGGTGCTCACCCCCTCGCTGGTCGGACTCGGCGAACGCGCCGAATCGCTCGGCCCGGAGGTCGGGCTCGGCACCCACGTCCAGGATCTCGTCGAGCTGGTGCGCGGCGCCGAGCTGCGGGATCTCGTACTGGTCGGCCACAGTTACGCGGGCATCGTCATCACCGCGCTCGCGGACGCGCTGCCCGATCGGGTGGCCGAGCTGGTCTATGTCGACACCTTCGTCCCGCGCGACGGCGAGGCGGTCGCGGACATCATGGCGCCCATGGTCGACGCCTTCACCGCGCTGGCGGCCGAATTCGGTGACGGCTGGCTGGTTCCACCGCAGACCGAGCCGATGGGCGACGGCGGGCTCTACGGGGTCACCGACGAACCGGATCTGAGCTGGCTGGCCTCGATGCTCACCCCGCAGTCGCTGAAAACGTTCACCGAGCCCATGGTGCTGCGCGATCCCGGTGCGCTACAGGAGATTCCGATGACACATATCCAATGCACCGGCGGTGGCGCGGAGTTCCAGGCCATGCGCGCCGCCATGCCGCGCACCCTGCCGCCCGCGGATCTGCCCGCCGAGCGGCTGAAGCTGCTGCCCACCGGGCACGACTGCATGATCACCATGCCGCGCGAATTGGCCGGGCATCTACTGGAATTGGCGGCTCAGCCCTCGGCCGCGTCGTAGCGGCTCAGCCCTCGGCTGCGTCGTAGGCCGCCCGCGCGTCGAGCACCGCCCCCAGATGCTGCTCGGACCATTGGGTGAGGCTGGTGAACACCGGGGAGAGGGTCTCGGCCAGCGCGGTGGCCTCGTACTCCACGCGCGGCGGCACCTCCGCGTAGTAGGTGCGCACCAGCAGCCCGTCGCGTTCGAGCTGGCGCAACCGCTGGGTGAGCACCTTCGGGGTGAGTCCCGGAATGCGTTGCAGCACTTCGTTGAAGCGCATCCGGCCGTGGTGGGTGAGCACCCACAGCACCTGGGTCGACCAGCGGCCGAAGAAGAGATCCACCACCGGCGTGATCGGGCAAGGGTCCACGCCGGCGGGTGTGACGTCCGTCATGGCGACTCCCGCATACTTTCCATTTGGTAACTACTATACTTTGGAAACTACTGTGTGACCAGGCGGTTCGACGAAGTTCGAAACCGAAAGGAGCACAGCGATGACCGCGACAGCAACCGA
Source organism: Nocardia sp. JMUB6875 (assembly GCF_041154655.1). Lineage (NCBI taxonomy): Bacteria > Bacillati > Actinomycetota > Actinomycetes > Mycobacteriales > Nocardiaceae > Nocardia > Nocardia sp. JMUB6875. The sequence goes on along the minus strand of NZ_BAAFGR010000089.1, from coordinate 17,914 downwards.
CCGGCTCGGCCTCCCGCGACGTGGTGGCGAGCGGCCCCGGACCCGGCCGCACAATCCCCATCAGCAGCTTTCCGATATCGCGCCCCCCGATCTGCAGGAAGCCCTGTGGGCGCGGATGATCGCCCTGCCCGGCACTCAGGTCGGGCGCAGCCGGGTCTCGCTGCCCGACACCCGCGCGCTGTACCTGCTGCCCGAGCTGGCCCGCGGGCCCGACCACGCCTTCGTGGCCGGAACCGAATTCGCGCACCTGCACGGGCGCGGTGGCGGCAGCCTGCACCTGTGCCTGCCCGCGGCGGTCGCGCTCGAGGCCATCGAACAGGGCTGGGCCGAACAGCATCCGATGGCGCGGCGGGGATATCTGCCGCCCACGCTGCTGATGGTGTACGGGCCGCGTGACGCCGAGGAAGCGGCCGTGGTGTGGCGATTGATCCGGACCGCCTACGACTTCGCCCGCGGCGAATTCGTGGGCGGTGCCGCGCCCCAAGGGTGACCGTAGAGCCTCGAGCGTGACTGTAGGGCGCCCGACCATCGTGGGGTTCATGACTGATCTCATCGGCACCTGGGAACTGCGCTCCTACTACGACATCGACGACAACGACGCCAAAAGCGAAGGCCCACTCGGTGATTCGCCCCGCGGCCTGCTGATCTACGAATCCCGCGGCCATATGTCGGTGAGCATGATGCGCACCGACACCGCCGCGGCAGCCGTCCGGTTCATGGGCTACGCCGGGACCTGGCGGCTGCGCGGCGACGAGGTCGTGCACGCCATCAGCGTGTGCTCGAATCCGGCCTGGGCGGGCACCGAACAGGTCCGGCAGCTGACGCTGAGCGGCGATGAGCTCACGCTCATCGGCGCCGCCCAGGTCGACGGCCGGACCCAGCGCCGAATTCTGGCCTGGCGCCGCATCATTCATCCTTGAACGGGGGATCCCCGACGTGCACCGGCACGCAGACCGATCAGTAGTTGCCCAGTCCGCCGCAGACATTCATCGCCTGGGCGGTGACGGCGGCGGCGCCCGGGCCGATCAGATAGTCGACCATGGCCGCCACCTCGGTGGGCTCGACGTAGCGCCCGATGGGGACGCGGGCGCTCACCCGGGCGTGCACCTCGTCGGTGTCGACGCCCCAGATGCCCGAGTACACCTCTCGAACCCGTTCGGCCATGGGGGTTTCCACGAATCCCGGGCAGACGGCATTGACGGTGATGCCGGTCTTGGCCAATTCCAGGCCCAGCGCCTTGGTGAATCCGACGACGCCGTGCTTGGAGGCCGAGTAGGGCGCGCCGTGCACCACGCCCTGTTTGCCGCCGGTGGAGGCGATATTGACGATGCGGCCGCTGCCGCGTTCGAGCATGCCGCCGGCGGTGAGCGCGGCCTTGGTGGCGAAGAAGACGCTGTGCAGGTTGGTGTTGACCACGTCCAGCCACAATTCGTCGGTGATCTGCGCCGTTTCGCCGCCGCCGCTGCGGCCGGCATTGTTCACCAGGATGTCGACGGGGCCGAAGCGCTCGACGGCGGCGTCGACGTACTCGCGGACCTGGGTGGCGTCGCGGACATCGCAGGTGATGCCGTCCACCGCGTGGCCCTCGTCCTGCAGTCGTTTGGTGGTGTCGAGCAGGCGCTGCTGATCGCGCGCGCAGATGAAAACCGAGATGCCCTGGGCGGCAAAGCTCTCGGTGATGGCGAGGCCCATTCCACTGGTCGCGCCGGTAACCAGCGCGACGCGTTGAGCTGCGGTCATTTCTCCTCCATCGATGGGATGTCCGGTTCGGCGTTGCGGATTCAGCCTGGCGGCCTGACCTATAGCTCCGGTCAAACCGGCTCGACCAAGGCTCGAGCGGGGTCGGACACGGTGGACCGCAGTCGCGGCCCGCCGAATCAGCGGCAGGCACAACAGCATTCGAGGAGCCAGCATGACCACCGTCGCCAGCCGCGCCGAGCTGTATGCCGAGGTCCAGCAGTTCTACGCCGACCAGATGCAGCGGCTCGACAACCGGGACATCCCCGGTTACGCGCAAACCTTCACCGAGGACGCGGAATTCGAGCACACCCCCGGGCGCCCGCCGGCGCGCACCCGGGCCGGGATCATCGCCGACCTCGTCGCCTTCCACAAGCGCTTCGAGGCCGATCCCATGCAGCGGCGGCACTGGTTCGGCATGACCGATCTGCGGCCGCAGGACGACGGCAGCATCGTCGCCACCTCCTACTGCCTGGTGGTGAAGATCCGCCCCGGTAAGGCGCCGGAGATCAATCCCAGCTGCGTGGTGCACGACGTGCTGGTGCGCCTCGACGGCGCTCTCCTCACCCGCTCCCGCCGAGTTTCCCACGACTGACCCGAAATTAAGCCTGTCCCAAGGAGAATCACATGAGCACCGCCCAATCGGACACCCGGCTCGCCCTCGCCGCGGAGGCGCAGGATCTGCTCTTCCGCGAGGCCCGCACCGCCAATACCTTCACCGACGAACCGGTCACCGACGAGCAGTTCCGTGAGATCTACGAGCTGGCCAAGTACGCACCCACCTCGATGAACCAGCAGCCGCTGCGCATCGTCCTGGTCCGCACGCCCGAGGCCCGGGCCCGCCTGGTCACCCACATGCTCGACAACAACAAGCCCAAGACGGCCGCCGCCCCGCTGACCGCGATCCTGGCCGCCGACTTGAACTTCCACGACCATCTGCCGACGGTCTTCCCGCACGCCCCCGACGCGAAGGACTACTTCGCCGACCCGGAGGTGCGCGCCCACTCGGCCCGCTTCAACGCCCTCATACAGATCGGGTACTTCATCCTCGGGATCCGTGCCGCGGGCCTGGCCGCCGGACCGATGAACGGATTCGACGCCGCCGGCGTCGACCGCGACTTCTTCCCCGCGGGCGATCTCGCATCCCTGGTCGTCGTCAATATCGGCAAGCCGGGCCCGGACGCCTGGTTCCCCCGCTCTCCCCGCCTCAGCTACGACCAGGTCGTCACCGTGGTCTGATCCCAGCGGAGCGCCCAAAAGCCTGGGGCGCGAGAGGCTTTCGATACCGAGGGGCTGAACGCCGCACTGGCGTTCGACCCCTTCGGTCTCGAACGGCCGGTCAGAGTTGGGTGTGCCCGGAGCCGCCGAGGATGACCAGCGGCGCCAACAGAATGCCGAGGATCTCGTTGCCGTGCATTGGGCCGAGGCGCCGGAGCTGCCGGTCGGCTGGCGGCCGCCGTTCTGCACCGGCATGGCCGCCGTCATGGCGGCCCAACTCGATTGCCTCATCTGTACTTTCCCGTTGGAGCTATGTCTCGCTGGCGAGCCGGAGCATCCGGGTGGCAGCTTCGGTATGGGGCCTCGAATAGATTCTGCGGGAATGAGATTGACACGTTATCGGGGGCGGAACCGTCCTTGACCGGGCGGTCTGGGTGTCTGAGACTGGGTGTATGGCGGGGAAACGGCGGCTGGGCGTCACGCGCACCGCGAAGCTGGCAGCACTTCCGATGGGGATCATGGCCAAAAGGTTTGCGGCGCTGAGTAAGCGGATCGTGACCGGGGCGGAACGGGGGGAGATCGACGAGCGTTTGATGGCCGAGGCCGCGGAGCAGGTCTTCAGCGTGCTGGGGGAGCTCAAGGGTGGCGCCATGAAGATCGGGCAGGCCTTGAGTGTGATGGAGGTGGCGGTGCCGCCGCAGTTCGCCGATCGGTATCGCGAGGCGCTGGTTCGGTTGCAGGAGCAGGCGCCGCCGATGCCGATCGAGTCGGTGCATCGAATGCTGGACCAGCAGTTGGGGACCGGGTGGCGGAATCGGTTCGCCAGTTTCGATGAGAAGCCGGTGGCCGCGGCCAGTATCGGGCAGGTGCATCGCGCGGTGTGGGCGGACGGACGGCCGGTCGCGGTGAAGGTGCAGTATCCGGGTGCAGACGAAGCGCTGCGCGCCGATCTGCGGTCGGGCAAGCTCCTGGCGCGGGCCATGACCGCGATGGTGCCGGGATTCGATGCCAAGCCGCTGATCCAGGAGTTCATCGATCGCATGGACGATGAGCTCGACTACCGGCTGGAAGCCGGCTACCAGCGGGTCTTCGCCCGGGCGTTCGGGCCGCACGATCCGAAGTTCTTCGTGCCCAGGGTGATCGCGAGCGCGCCCAAGGTGCTGGTCACCGAATGGATGGAGGGCCGGCCGCTGGCGGAGATCATCACCGACGGCTCCCGAGCCGAGCGTGATCGCGCCGGACTACTGTTCGCGGAATTCCTCCTGTCCTCGCCGCGGCGGGTCGGCTATCTGCACAGCGATCCGCATCCCGGCAACTTCCGGCTGCTGGACGACAATCGGCTGGGCATTGTCGATTTCGGCGCGGTGACCCCGACCCCGGACGGCCTGCCCGCCCTCGGCGCGGTGATCCGCTGTGTGCTCGACGACGATTACGACGGACTGACCGACGCCGCGATCGAGGCCGGATTCGTCAAACCCGGCACCCAGCTCGAAATCGAGCCCCTCCGAAGGGAATTCGGACCCTTGGCGAACCTGCGCCACGGCGCGAATCTCCACTTCACCCGCGAACTGGTGCAAGGTCAGGTCGGCCGCTCGACCGACATGGGCAACTTCTCGGTGGGCAACATGTTCGCCTTCACCATGCCCGCCGACCGCCCCGACCTGTTCATTCTGGGCCGCGTCTACGGTGGAATGATCGGCATCTGCGCCCAACTCGGCGCCGAGGGCCCCTTCTTCCCACTCCTCGAGGAATGGCTCCCAGGCTTCGCCGAACCCGAGGCAACCTCAGCCTGATCCCCACCGCCCGCCGGGCATCACCCGCGCCGAGGTGGTGGACAGATATTTCCGGATGGCCTGTTTGGCGGGTGGGGACCCCATTCGGACGCGTTAGGTCCCGGTGCGTCACTTCCGGCTCCCGTACATTCGTGGATGCGAGCGAACCCGTAGCGAACGCGAAACCCGGAGCGCGGGAGCTCGATTCGAGAAGGTCTGGCCAAGGGCACTCGAAAGTGCCTTATTGCTGCCCTGTCCGGGGCGGCCTACCTTCGGATCCACCGTAATGGAAGGAACAGATACACCATGAGCAGCGCATTTCGCGTGCATACCTACACGGCGTCCGAACCAGGCATCTTCGTCAACAGCTACCTCATCGAGACGGCCGAATCGGTTGTACTGATCGACGCGAATCTGCTTGTCTCCGATGCGGAGGCGCTCGCCGCGCGTGTTGCGGCGCTCGGCAAACCGCTGCGGGCCGCATTCGTGACGCATCCGCATCCCGACCACTTCAACGGTCTGCCCTACATCGTGCCCGACGATGTCCCGGTGTACGCGACCGCGGCGGTCGCGAAGGTCATCGCCGACAGCGCCGAGGCCAAACGCGCGCAGTGGGGTCCCGTGTACGGGGATCAGTGGCCGGACCGCTACCGGGTGCCGGAGCACCTGCTCGCCAGCGGCGAGACGGTGGAGATCGACGGGCTGCGGTTGACGGTCACCGACGTCGGTCCGGCCGAAAGCCACGCCGACACCTACATCGTGGTCGAGGCCGACGGTCAGCGGGTCGCGTTCATCGGTGACCTGGCCTTCGCCGGGGTGCATTCCTATCTCACCGATGGGCATTCGGCGCAGTGGCTGGCCGCGCTGGAGGAGGTATCCGCCACGCTGTCCGGGCTGACGTTGTACCCGGGCCACGGTCCGTCCGGTGACGTGCGATTCTTCGACGACCAGCGACGCTATCTGTTGATGTTCCGGGAGGCGGTGGCCCGCATCGGCGGCGGTGCGGCGACACTCACCGAGGAGCAGAAAGCCGAACTGACACAGGTGATGTCGCGGTTCAGCCCGGACTTCCCGCTGGATTGGCTGGTGCAGCACGGCGCCGATCCGGTCGCCGGAGAGCTGGCCGCCCACTAGGCGTACGTGCGGGCCGACTATGCAAACCGTCCGGTCTGAAATCTCCGCTATGCTCCGCCCGTGATCGAAGGCACCATCCCCATGCGAACGGCCGCCGTACTGCGTGAGACGGCCCTCAGAGTCGGTGCGAAGCAGGGACAGATTGCCTTCGCCGCGGGGACCGATGCGGTGGGAACCGGCGATGAGCGGTTGCGCGTACCCATCGAATCGGCCTGGCGGCTGTGGGAATTGATCGGCTCCGTCGGTGGGCCGGGGGCGGGCCTGTGTGCGTCCGCCACCGCCGAGCGCGGCGGGCTGGGGGTGTGGGATTACCTGTTCGCGAGCCGTGCGACGCTGGCCGAGAGTCTGCGCACGGTGATGGAATTGCGTTCCGCGGTCACCGATCCGGCGGTGGTGTGGGAGGTTCGGGAGGACGGCGCCCTGCTCACCGTCCGGGTCGGGGTCGCGCAGGAGGCCGATCCGGTGTACGTGCCGGTCGAGGAGTTCGTGCTCGCGCTCATCCTGCGCCGAATCCGCGAGGCCACGGGGCAGGAGATCGTGCCCGTGCGCGTCGGGTTCACCCACCGCTGCACGTTCCGCTACCGCGACATGATCGAGGAATTCGGCACCGGCCGAATCGATTTCGGAGCACCGTACTCCGAGATCACCTTCCTGGACGCGGGCGCCCTGCCCACCGGCGGCGATCCGGGCCTGGGAGAGGTGCTCCGCCACTACGCCGAGTTGCTGCTCGCCAATTCCCGGCGGGCGCCGGGGTGGCGGGAAGAACTGCACCGCGCGATATCCGAGGCGCTGGCGCGTGGCGAGCTCGGGCTCGACGCCGTCGCCCACCGGCTGGCACAGAGCCCGCGCACCCTGCAACGTCGCCTGCGTGACATGGACACGACCTGGCGTGCCGAGATCGAGCAGGTCCGCTGGCGGCAAGCCCAGAATCTGTTGCGCGACACCGATCTTTCGGTCCAGTCGGTGGCCGCCCGGGTGGGTTATTCCGATGCGCGCGCCCTGCGTCGTGCCTTCCACCGCTGGACCGGCCAGACCCCGGACGGCTTCCGCGGTGTGATCGCGGACGAGCGGGCCGGATAGTGGGACCGAACGCGCCACAATGGGGACCGGAGGCGACAGGCCGGTCGGCGGGGCGGGCGGGTCTGGTTATGCTGCGCCGGTGATCGGCACTATCCCCACCCGCACCGCGGGCATCATCCGCGCGACCGCCCTGCGGCTGGGCGTGGCTCCCGCGGAACTGGCCGCCATCCCGGGCCTGGATCCGGCGCTGCTCGGCGATGATCTGCTGCGGGTGCCTACCGAATCGGTGTGGCGCGTATGGGAATTGATCGACGCGATCGCCGGGCCGGGGTCGGGTCTGTGCGCCACGGCGCAGGCCGACCGGGGTGGGCTGCGGGTTTGGGACTATCTGTTCTCGAGTGGGGCCACCCTTGCCGAGAGCGTGCGCACGGCCTTCGAATTCCGTGCCGTCGTCACCGATCCCGCTGTGGGCTGGGAGGTGGTCGAGGACGGCGGGCTGCTCACCTTGCGCGCCCAGCGGTTCGAACCCGAGCGAGTTCTCGCGCCGATCGAGGAGTACGCGATGTCGTCGGTGCTGCGCCGCATGCGCGAGGCCACCCGGAGCCATCTGGTGCCGGTCCGCGTCGCCTTCGGTAACCAGGCGGGCGATCGCCACGGCCAGCTCGTCGATGAATTCGGCACCAGCCGTATCGATTTCGGCGCACCGCGCTCGGAGCTCACCTTCCTCGATGCCGGCGCCCTGCCGACCGGGACCGACCCGCAACTCGGACAGATCCTGCAGCACTACACCCGGTTGTTCCTGGCCTCCTCGCGCCCGGCGCCCGGCTGGCGCGACACCCTGCGCGCCACGATCGCCCGGGCCCTGGCCGAGAACAACCTCACCCTCACCGCCGTCGCCGAGCAGCTGTCGCTCAACTCGCGCACACTGCAACGCCGACTCGCCGAGCAGGGCACCGGGTGGCGCGAGGAGATCGAGGCCGTCCGATACGAGCAGGCCGTGAATCTGCTGCAGACCACCGACCTTCCGGTGCAATCGGTGGCCGTCCGGCTCGGCTACTCCGACGCGCGCGCCCTGCGCCGCGCCTTCGGCCGCTGGACCGGACAGACACCCGATGCGTTCCGGCGCGACGCCGCACCCGCCCGGGAGAACGACGCGACCCGCGTGACTCCCGCCTAGCGGGCGTCGATCTTGGCGGTCAGCGCGGTGAGCAGACCGGTGAGCAGATCGATGGTGGTGTCATCGACGAGGTCACCGTTCTCGTCGAAGCGCTCATGCGAGCGGAAGGCGATCACCTCGGGTTTGACCACCACATCGCTCTCGGTCCACACGAACACCTGCCGCAGCGCCAATTGCGCACGCACGGAACCGAACTGGGTCGGCGCCGCGCCCATGATGGCGACCGGCTTGCGATGCAGCGGCAGCCCCTCGGTCTTGGTCCAGTCGGTGGACACCCAATCGATGGCGTTCTTCAGCACGCCCGGAATCGAATAGTTGAACTCGGGCGTGGCGATGAGCAGCCCATCGGCGGCGGTGATCCGCTCGCGCAAATCGGCGACCACGGCCGGACGCTGCGCCGGAGTATCGAGATCGAAGTCGTAAGGCGGGATTTCGCGCAGACCGTCGTAAATCTCGATCTCCAAGCCGGTGCTGAACTTCTGCGCGGCCCGCAGCAGCGCGGTGTTGTGCGACTCGGCGCGCAAGCTGCCGGAGATACCGAGAATCTTCTTGGGGCTGGTCATGAATCGGCCTATCGATCAGGTGAACAGAACACGCGAGCGTCCGGCCGTTGATCCCCAGACCAACGGCCGGACCCCTCGAATGAACCCGCGCGCACGGAATGTCCCACCGCGATCGCTACGGGTTCGCTCGCACCCTTGAATCTAAGGGCGACCAGACCCGGGACAGGGGGACCGGATGCGACACAATAGGGACCGCACACGCAAAACAAACCATCTGGAAATAATCACCGGCGTGGCCGTGTCCCGTGCCCCGCCCGATCCTGGTGCTATAGCGGCGCGTCGGGCCACCACTGCTGGTAGAGCGCCTGCCCGGAGCCGAGGCCGACCACCCCGACCCCGCACGATGACCTGCTGGGTTGGTCGAAGTCGATCAGGACCAAGCCCTTGTGGTTGTACGTTCCCCAGATCACTCGGCCCGAGCCGGACGGCCGCACCCACTTCTCGTCGCCCTCGACCGTCATCTCTCTCATCGGGTTCACGTGATAGCCGCCGCCGACGGTGAGACAGTTGACCGTCAGCCGTTCCACCGGATTGCCATCGCTGAGACAGGTCAGCCAGACATCCTTGCCGACCGGTTCGTCGACGCTGACCGGTTCCAGGTCGCTGTTCACCGCGGAGCATCGAATGCCCTTGTAGCCCAGTACATCCTGGGTCTGCGGCAGCAAGCCGTGAAAGTACTCGACCACGGTCCGATGGCTGCCCCAGGAGGTCTGCGAGATGCTGCTCGGGGTCGTCTTGGTCGAGGTCGCGACGGTGGTGGAGGGAGCGGCCCCGGGGGTGGGATCGCCGGACCCGCCGCGCAGCGCCACGGCGCCGACGGCGACCAGTGCCGCGACCAGCGCCAGGCCCGCGAGGACAACGCGCAGTCTGAACCGCCGATGTGGCCGGGGCGGAGCGGATCCCGGTGACCCGCTCAGCGCCGCGGCGGCCGCCGCCGCCAGCGCGCCACAGGACGGATACCTCAGCTGCGGGTCCTTGGCCAGCGCCCTCGCGACGACCGCGTCGATCTGCGGCGGCAGCGTGGGCGCGACGGCCGTCACGCGCGGCGGCGGATCGGTGAGGTGGGCATGTATCACCGCGGCGGTGCTCGGCCTGGGGTACGGCTTTGCGCCGGTGAGCAATTCGTAGAGGGTACAGCCCAGTCCGTACACATCGGCGCGCACGTCCAGCGCATCGCCGCTCAGCTGCTCCGGTGCGGCGTAGGCGACGGTGCCGAGTGCGGCCCCGGCCACCGTCGCGGTGCGGTCCGCGGTCCGGGCGATTCCGAAATCGGTGACGAAAACCCGATCGAGTTCACCCGGAGGCGTTTCGATGAGAATATTGGCGGGCTTCACATCCCGATGCAGGACCCCGGCCGCATGGGCGGCATCCACCCCGCGCGCGACCTGATCGATGATGTGCACGACCCGATCCACGGGTAGGGCGGCCGGTCCGCGGCGGATCAGCTCGGCGGCGTCGATGCCGTCGACGAATCGCATGGCGATCCACGGGCGACCGTGCTCGATTCCGCGATCGTGCACCGCGACGATATTCGGATGATCGAGCCGGGCAACCGTTTCGGCCTCACGCAGGAATCGCGCCCGCGACATCGAATCGGACGCCGAGAGCACCTTGAGCGCGTCCCGGCGTGGCAGTCGCGGATGCCAGGCCAGATACACCGTCCCGGAACCGCCGCTGCCCAGCCTGGATTCGATCTGGTACCCGGCGAACATCGTCCCGGGCTCGAGGGCCCCGGTCATTCCGGATTACGCTGCAGCAGGACGAATTGCGCCGCCGCCTTCTGCCGAGTGTGGGTCTCGTCCCGGCCGAGGAAACTCGCCACGTAACGCCCCGACAGCAACCAGCACGCGTAGTTGGCCGCGGTGTCCTTCGAGGCGAGAATCCTGACGCATTTGGCGTCGGGCACCGCGCTCGGCCCGGCAACCTCCTGTTTGTCGTTGCCGATCGGGAAGCCCTCCTGGAACTCCCGGCGGGCCACCGCCGCGTTCGGGAACCGATAGAGGTGGGCATTACCACTGAAGGCTTCGGCCTCGGCGCGCTGAGCGCCGGGCCGCGGACCTCGCAGGAACGCGGTATGGGGGCCGTAGACCACTCCACTCACCCAGATGGCGGAGCTCCAGCCGGCGTTGTCACCGGTACCGACCTGGACGATCGTCGGGTACGGCCAGTGGCCGGGATGCTCGCTCACCAGGCGCCGCAGCATGCCGTCGCGATCCACCGGGAGTGCCGCGAGATCCCCGGCGGCGGTGGGCCGGAACTCGCCCAGTTTGGTCCGTTGCGCACCGAAGGCCCGGCCCGCGACGGCCGCCATCGTGGTCAGATCGGTGCTGGTGTGGCCGACGAGCAGGCTGATGACGAACGAGTCCTGTGCCAGGGTCGCGGCCATGGTGGGCACGGCGGGACGCCAATGAGCGTGCGCCTGCGGATAACCCGGGATCGCGACCGCGACATTCTCGGCACTGACCCCCATATCGGCGGCGTCGATCTCGGCGGCCGCCTGCTCCGCGGCCGCGGCATCGGGAAAGCGCAGGAGGATGACGGTGAGCAGTCGGCTGTTGCCCACGACCGGTTCGCTGCTCTCACGGTCCGTGCCGGTCGCGGTGAACCCGGCCAGCATGCCCCGTTTGGCCAGCACGGCCCGTGCCGGCGCGGAGAGGATTCCGGTCGATTTGACGGGGGCCGGAATCGGCTGTGCCGCATTCACCGATGGTCCGAAGACCAAGCTGGAATCGGCGTCCGCGGGATCGATCGTCGCCTCGCCCATGCGCACCGATTCGACGATTCGCCCGTACTGTTCGTTGCGCTCGGCGGGTTCGGGTAGCGGGGTGATCGAGTAATAGCCCACGTCCAGCGCGGTCAGATCCGCCGTCGCGGGCATGGGATTGCCCGCTACCACACAACCGGACAGCAGGACCGCTACCGCCGCCGTCACGATCGCCGCGATGCCCGCGCGGCGGGGTGTCCTCGGAATTGTCTTCTCACGCTGGAACATCGGCCCACCATTTGTTGCGTAGGTCCGCACCGGAGGTTCTGCCCGTGGCGCGAAGAGAGCAGAAGTTCCGGCTCGGATTGTCGAAGAAGACCTCGATGTATGACGCGGTCCGATTCTTGACGGTCGTGTACGTCCCCCAGCGCAGGTAGCCGGTGCCCGAGGAGCGGGTCCATTTCTCCTCGCCCTCGACGGGGTCGGTTGCGGCCTGGGGCTTCATGATCGAACGGTCGGTATTGCAGTACACGTCGAGAGAGAACACCGGGTCGTAGTCTCCGGAACACAGAATGTCCGCGACCGTCGCCGATTGCGAGAACGGGATCGTCTTCCCCTCGTCGTCCGTGGGCTTGCACGATTCCAATTCCCGGAAGCCGATGGAATCCGGTGAGAACGGCAGCAAGTCCGGGAATGCCTCGGCCACAAACGAATACTTTCCCCACTCCGGTGCCACTCGCGGTACCGGCGCCGTTCGCGGAACATTGCTTCGCGCCTCGGCATCGTCATTGCCCAACGCCATCGTGACTACGGCGGCGGTCGACACCAGCACCGCCGACAGCGCGGCCCCGAGAAGTATCCGTCGCCGGGCTCGCGGGGCGCGGACGACCGGCAACTCGGCCGGTCGGGGCGGTGCGGAAGGCATGGCCCGCATCGGTGCCGCACCCGGCACACCACGGATGTCCTGCGCTCCCGCGGCGGCCCGCGCCGCGTCTGCCAGCGCGCGGCAGCTCTGGTAGCGCAGGTTCGGATCCTTGGCCAGCGCGGTCGCGATGACCGCATCGAAAGCCGCCGGTATCCGGGGATTCAGCTCCGATGGCCGGGGCGGCGGCTCGTGCAGGTGGGCGTAGATCATCGCACCCGTGCTCGCGCGTGGGAACGGTATCGAGGCGGTGAGCATCTCGAACAGCGTGCAGCCCAGGGCGTACACGTCGACGCGGTGATCGAGCACCTGGCCGCTCAGTTGTTCGGGCGCGGCATAGGCCAGGGTCGCCGTGATCTCGCCATCGTCGCCGATGGTCGCCGAATCATCGGCGGGCCGCGCGACTCCGAAATCGGTGACCAGCACCCGATCCGGTGCACCGGGCTGCGCCGCCACGAGAATGTTCGCCGGTTTCACATCGCGGTGCAGCAGTCCCGCACGATGGATCTCGTCCAGTCCGCGCGCTGTCTCGGTGAGAATATGCAGCATCCGTGGGGGTGGGATCACGGTCGGTCCGCCCCGGATCAATTCCGCGAGATCCTGGCCATCGACATATTGCATGGCGATCCACAGGCGCCCGTCCTGCTCGCCCCGATCCCGGACCGCCACCAGATTCGGATGCTGCAGCCGGGCCGCGAGCTCGGCCTCGCGGAGAAACCGCGCCCGGAACTCCTCATCACCATGATGCGCGTCGGACAGCACCTTCAACGCGTCCATCCGGGGCAATCGAGGATGCTTCGCCAGGAACACGGTTCCCATGCCACCGCTGCCGAGCCGACGCTCGATCCGATACCCCGCGAAGACCGTACCCACATCAAACATAAGCGGGGCCTCCCTTCCCTGCTCGGCAGCCGTCAAGCAACCGTCCAGCAACAAGAAATGCGTTGCTGGACAACGACTTCCGCCGCGACTATAGCAGTGAGGAACAGCGCATTCGCAGCAAGTGCTACGAGATAGCCAGGGTGTTCTGGCCGCGTCCCATCCGCGAAATGGACGCCATCCGCATACGGCCGTCAGCGCGTGAGTCGGCATGCTGTCCAGTGCGTCGGGGGTGAATTTGCTGGTGGGACAGCGGGTTTCACCCTTGTATCCAAGGGTGGCCCCAGCCTTATGCCCGCAGCACCGTGACGGTGCGTCCGGATGAGGTGCGGGCCTCCTCGAAAGCGGTGCGCTCGGCGATCGGGGCGGCGTGCGGTCGGCGATCGAAGATCACCAGGACACCGGTCGCGAGGCCGAGGGTCGGTAGTCCGGGGCGGGTCCTGGGTTCAGACGAGGCCGTGTTCGTGGGCGAAGACGACTATTTGGACGCGGTCGCGTAGGTCTAGTTTGCGGAGGATGGCGCCTACGTGGGTTTTGACGGTGGATTCGCTGGCGAAGACGAGTTGGGCGATTTCGGCGTTGGAGTGGCCCTGGGCTACGGCGGCGAAGACCTCTCGTTCCTTGTCGGTGAGGGTGGCGTAGGCGGCGGGTATTGGTGTGGGGGTGCGGAATTGGGTGTCGAGGAGGGTGGTGAGGTCGCTGGGGGCTAGGACGGCGTTGCCGGTGTGGACGGTGCGGATCGCGTCGCAGAGGAGGGCGGGGGTGGTGTCCTTGAGGAGGAATCCGCTGGCGCCGTAGCGGATTGCGGTGGCGGCGCGGTCGTCGAGGTTGAAGGTGGTCAGAACGAGTACGCGCAGGGGTTTGGTGCGGCGGGCGGCGCGGTCGGGGGCGAAGAGTTGGCGGGTGGCTTCGACGCCGTCCATTTCCGGCATGCGGATGTCCATCAGGACGACATCGGGGTCGAGGGTGTCGGCCAGGGTCAGGGCCTCGAATCCGTCGGCGGCTTGGCCGACCGCCCGCATTCCGGGCTGGCCGTCGATGATCACCGCGATGCCGGTGCGGAACAGCTCCTGGTCGTCGACCAGGAGCACGCGGATGTCCTCGTCGCTCACGAGACGACCCTACGCAGCGGGACCCGGGCCGCCACGGTGAAGGTGCCGGTGGCGTGTCCTTCAGCGTGTTCGTCGCGATGGTCTTCGATGTCGAGCCGGCCGCCGACGGATTCCAGCCGGCGCCGCATGCCGTCGAGGCCGCGACCGATGTGATCGGGGTTCGCCGTCTCGGCGGCCGCGTTGTTGACGGTTCGGATCAAAAGGTCGTCGGCCCAGTGCAATTCGACGGTGATGGGGGTGTCCCGATCGCCGTGGCGGATGGCGTTGGTGAGCATCTCCTGCAGGACGCGGTAGGCGACGGTGGCCAGATCGGGGGCCAGGGTGCGGGCGGCGCCGGATTCCTCGAGGGTGATCGGGTGGCCGCTGTCGCGCACGCCCTCGATCAGGTCGTGCAGTTCGCCCGGCCGCGTCTGCGCGGGTGCGGTCGCGGTGAGGACCTGGCGGACGTCCTGCAGCGAGGAGCGGGCCAGTTTCGCGATGTTCGCCATCGAATCGCGCAGGGTCGCGGTCTCGGAGTCGGCCACGAATTGGGCGGCCTCGGACTGCGCCAGGATCACCGCCAGCGAATGCCCGACGACATCGTGGACGTCCCGGGCCAGTTGCGCTTGCTCTTCCCGCAGCCGCGCGATCTCCCTGGCCTGGTCGCTCTCGCGGTGGGCCCGGGCGGCCTCGGCCTCGGCGGCGCGCTGGGAGGTCAACGACGTCTCGGCGCGCTCGGCGAACAGCCGCAATGCCAGCCCGGCCGTCCAGCAGACGCCGAACAGGGCCAGGATCAGCACCGCGGTGAACGCCCGCAACCCCTCGTACGCCAATACCGCGAGCACCGGAACCGAGAACGCGGCCGCGGTCATCGTCACCGGTCCGCCTCGGCGGGCGGCCACGAAAACCACTGCGGCCAAGGCCACTTCGACCATCAGGACCGGGGCGCCGAGGATAACCTGGTATCCGTAGCACAGCCACATCAGCGCCAGGGCCACAGCGGGACGCCACCGCGCGCAGCCCACCGCCGCGGCCGTGAGGACGACGACGGGAAAGACGCTGCCGCGTTGCGGAAAAGCGTTGTGCCGGATACTGATCAGCGCCTCGGTCAGCCCGATGAGCAGCACCGCCAGCCCGAGGGCCGCGTCGAGGAGCCGGTCGAGCCGGTCGGCGCGGACGGCGTTCACTCCGATCTCCTCCCGCACAGTTGTTCGCAATCGGTCGATGCCTTGTCGGATCACTCGTCGCCGTCCACGGTTTGCCGGTTCGATGCCACGCCGCCGAACCGGACGAGCAGGCCCGCGATCAGAATAGGCGTACCGAACGCCAGAGCGATCAAACCCAGGAGTCCCGCGGGCTGCCATGTGTCGCCCGAGACATTCATATTGGCGTGAATGACCAGGACGGCGATGAACAACATCGTCGCCACCGCCACACCGAGGCCGCCGAGGACCCAGGCGACTGGAAAGACGCTCTTGCGCAGCGCAGCGGCCATCCGCGGGCGGTTCGGACGCACAGGGGTCCCGGTATCGATCGAGCTCATGGTGTGTTCCTTCGGCTCCGGCCGCGGGGAGTGCCCGGCGGCTGACATTCGCTTCGCCGACGAACTCGGCGACGCTCGAATCCCACTTTCGTCCGCGTGGACCGGCCGCGCCTCCACCTCAGGTACCGGCCCGCTGGCCGGAAGTACCGCGTCGCCGGTGGGTTGCCGAGCGGTACCTGCGGCGGGTCATTCGGTACCTCCGGCGGAGGCGCGGGGATACCGACGGCGACGAGAGTACGTAGGTGGAGAAAGGAACCCTACGCATGTATGCCCTCAAAGACCCTGCAGCACTTGTCATCTCGCCACCGCCGGCCGAAGGCGTGAACGCCCTCCGCACCACGCCGCCGAGAGCGCGCGACCGGCTCTACGCGATCGCCACCTTCGTGCTCGCCGTGCTGCTACTGCCGGTGGCATTCGGATGCCGCCCCGGCCGTGCCCGTGAACTGGCCTGCCGATGGGCCCTGCGGCTGCGCTATCCGAGCGAGCACCTCGCCGGCCTCACCCCGCAGGCGCGCACGGCCTTCGATGCCGCACGGGCCGAGGCGTTCTGGCGGCACGGCCAGCTCATCGGCCTGACCTCGGGATACCGCGACCCCGCCGCCCAGCAGAGGCTCTTCGACGAGGAGGTGCATCGCTCCGGTTCGGTGGCCTCGGCGCGCACGCTGGTGCTGCCGCCGTCCGAGTCGAGCCATGTGCGCGGGCTCGCGCTGGATGTACGCCCCCACGAAGGCGCGCGCTGGCTGGAACAACACGGTGGCCGCTACGACCTGTACCGCACCTATGACAACGAATGGTGGCACTTCGAGCACCGCCCCGAAACCGGCGGGACGCCACCGCGTCGGCTGCCCCACCCGGGTTGTACGACCGAAGCGACCCCATTGGTCGAGCACCGAATTCTGTCATCATACACAAATTCTCAAGTTGTTAGTTGTCGTGTCATTCAGTAGTCTGGCCTGGTGATTCTGGACCGTGAGAACCGGGAATTGTCCAAACTGGCACGGGATCCGCGTGCCGACGAATATCCGATGCCGATGGTGCCCCGGGGTTGGTACGCCGTCCTGCGCAGCGCGCAACTCCGGCCGGGCAAGATCGTGAATCTGCACTACTTCGGTCGCGCGCTGATCGCGTTCCGGGGCAGTGACGGCCGGGCCAGCGTGCGCGACGCGCACTGCCCGCACTACGGCGCCCATCTCGGCGCCGGTGGCCGAGTGGTGGACGGACAGGTGGAGTGCCCGTTCCACGGGTGGCGCTTCGACGCCGACGGCGGGTGCGTGTCCGCGCCCTTCGCCGCACGCACGCCGCGGGTGACGCTCGGCGGCCTTCCGGTCGACGAGCACAGCGGGTTGATCTTCGTCTATACCGGTGCGGGAGAACCCGATTGGCGGGTGCCCGAGATCCCCGACGCCACCGACCCGGCGTTCGCCCGCCCCATCGATGACTCCCGGCAGGCGCGAATCCACATCCAGGAGATGCGGGAGAACATCGTCGATGAATCGCATTTCCACTACATCCACGGGCAGAGCGAGCCCCCGGTCCAGGAGTTGCTCCCCAACGGCCCCTTCGCTGAAATCCACAGCCGCTTCGCCAAATCCATCCTCGGCTACCTGGTCGACAACAGCTTCGACGTCTACATGTACGGCCCGGGCGTCATGGTGGTCCGCACAGCGGGCCCGATGATCACCCTCACAGCCATCGCACTCACCAACCCGATCGACGACACCACCAGCGAGCTGCGGATGCTCTACTACGTCCGCCGCCCCACCGGAATCCCTTTCGCCACAACGGCTCTCAAACTCGGCTTCCGCGCAGTGGCCCTCCGAGAGGTCCGCGAGGAACTCGGCATCTGGGACCACAAAATCCACCGCCCCCGCCCAGTCCTACTCCCGCACGAAAAGGGCATCAAGGCCCTACGCCGCTGGTACGCCCAGTTCTATCAGCCGCAGCCCGCGGACGAGATGGTCACCACCACGACTGTGTGAGGCTGAGCCATGGTTCCATCGGCTCAGTTGGTGAACAGGGGAGCGTGTTCGGTGGCCCAGGTGTGGAAGTCGAGGGCGGGGCGAGCGAGGAGGACGGGGACGGTGTTGGTGGTTGGGCCCGGGGGTCGGGTGTAGTCGGACAGTGAGCCGAAGAGGCGGGGGGGGACTTCTTCGG
>NZ_BAAFGR010000088.1:0-31922 GCF_041154655.1 Nocardia sp. JMUB6875 | reverse complement strand
GGCGTACGGTCGGGGGCGGTTCGGTGAGTTGATCTTTTCGTCGATACGGATGGGAAGCGGTATGCCTCGGGAGTTGGCTGATCTGTCGTTTGCGCGGTTTTTGGAGGTGCGCGAAACGCTGGGGGATGAGGGGGCGTATGACTGTGCCCATTTCGATGGGCTCGCGCTCGAGGATCCGCAGGTGCGCGGGGTGGCGTTCAGTGAATGTGCGGTGACCGACAGTACGGTTACCGGCGGCATGTTTCGGTATTCGCGGTTTACCGATGTTTGGTTGCGGGGGACTCGGTGGATTCGTACTGATCTGTCTGAAACCAATTGGATGGATGTGGAATTCGTGATGGCGGCGTTGTCGGGGGTGGAGGCGTTTGGGGCGACGTTGCGGCGGGTTAGCTTTCATAACTGCAAGTTCGATTCGGTGAATCTGCGGGGGGCGACGCTTATTGATGTGTCGTTCGTGGATTGTGTGTTGCGCGATGTGGACATCATGGATGCCAAGTTGACCGGGGTGACGTTTCCCGGGTCGGAGGTCACCGGGCTCATGCTGCGCAATGCCAAGTTGAAGAACGTGGATCTGCGCGAGGCTCGCTCGATCGGGATCGGGGGCGGCGTCGAGTCGCTGTCCGGGGCGACGGTCACCAATATGCAGCTGCTCGAACTCGCCCCCGTCTTCGCTCAAGCCTTCGGGATCGTGGTCAAAGATCGGTAGTGGGTAGCGCAAGTGAACTGACTGGGGTTACGCTCCTCACATGACGGAGTGGAAGCCCACGGCCTGCATCCTGTGTGAGTGCAATTGCGGCATTCAGGTGCTGCTGGGGCCGGACGGCCGGTCGTTCGAGAAGATCCGTGGCGACAAGCTGCATCCGGCCTCGGAGGGGTACACCTGCAACAAGGCGTTGCAGCTGGATCGGTACCAGAACGGGCACACCGGCAGGCTGACTTCGCCGTTGCGGCGGCGTGCGGACGGGAGCTTCGAGGAAATCGATTGGGACACCGCGATTTCCGAGGTGTCGGCCCGGCTGCTGGAGGTCAAGCACCACTTCGGCGGGGAGTCGATCTTCTACTACGGCGGTGGTGGGCAGGGTAATCACCTGGGTGGTGCGTACGCTCCCGCGACCATGGCCGCCTACGGCATCAAGTACCGCTCCAGTGCCCTGGCGCAGGAGAAGACCGGTGACTTCTGGGTCGGTGCCCGCATGGCCGGGCATCCCATGCGCGCGGATGTCGAGCACGCCGAGGTGGCGTTCTTCATCGGCAAGAATCCCTATCAGTCCCATGGGTTTCCGCGTGCCCGCACGGTGTTGAAGGAGATTGCCAAGGACCCGGCCCGCTCGATGATCGTGCTCGACCCGGTCCGCACCGAGACCGCCGAGCTGGCCGACTTTCATCTGCAACTGCGCCCCGGCACGGATGTGTACCTGCTCTCGGCGATGGCCGCGATCCTGGTGCGCGACAACCTGATCGACCATGACTGGCTGGCCGAGCACACCACCGGCCTCGACGAGGTGCTCCCGGTCCTGCGCGCGGTCCCCATCGAAAAGTACTGCGCCATCGCCGATGTCGACCTCGACCTGGTCACCGCCGCCACCCACCGCCTAGCCGCCGCGAGTTCCGTCGCCGCCCTCGAGGACCTCGGCGTGCAGATGAACCGCTACTCGACGGTCGTCAGCTATGTCGAGAAGCTCGTCTGGATCCTTACCGGCAATGTCGGAAAGCCCGGCACCCAATACGCTTTCACCGGCCTGACCACTCTCGGCCACGACCGCGGCCACCCGGCAGGAGAGGGTCCCAAGAGCCCGGTGGTCGGCGCGCACATCGTCAGCGGCCTGGTCCCGTGCAATGTGATCAGCGAGGAAATCCTCACCGACCACCCCGCCCGCTACCGTGCCATGTTCATCGAGAGCGCGAATCCTGCCCACTCCCTGGCGGATTCGGCCCGCATGTGCGAGGCGCTGAAAGCCTTGGAGCTGGTGGTCGTCATCGATGTTGCCATGACCGAGACCGCCCGCCTGGCCGACTACGTCCTGCCCGCGCCCACCCAGTTCGAGAAGTACGAAGCCACCTTCTTCAACTTCGACTTCCCCCGCAACATCTTCCACCTCCGCCACCCGGTGCTCCCCGCCCCGGAGGGCGTGCTGCCCGAGCCGGAGATCCACGCCCGCCTGGCCGAAGCCGCCGGTGTCGTGGGCGAGGCCGACTACGCGCCCCTGCGCGCCGCCCTGGCACAGGGCCGCGAGGCCTTCGCCATGGCCTTCCTCGGCATACTCGGCGACCCGGCCCGCTCGAAACTGGCTCCCGTGCTGCTCTACCGCACCCTCGGCGAGACCCTGCCCGACGGCGCGGCCTCGGCCGCCCTGCTGTGGGCCGCAGCCTACAACATGGTCCGCAAGTTCCCCGCCAGCGTCGAACGCGCCGGGTACGGAACGGGTTTGGAGGCGGGGGAGCGCCTGTTCGAAGCGATCCTCGAGGGCAAACACGGCATCGTCATCTCCGAGGACGACTACGCCGAAACCTGGAACCGCGTGCGCGGCAACGTGATCCGCCTGGAGATCCCGGAACTCCTCAAAGTGGTCGCCACCCTGCCGGACGCTCCCGAGGACACCGCCGACTGGCCGTTCGTCCTCTCCGCGGGCGAGCGCCGCGCCTTCACCGCCAACACCATCTTCCGGGATCCGGCCTGGCGCAAGCGCGATGCGGCGGGCACTCTCCGCCTCAGTACCGCCGACGCCGAACGCCTGGGCCTGACCGCGGGCGACCTGGTTCAGATCACGACGCGTCGCGGCACGGCACAGGTACCTGTCGAACCGACCGATCGGATGCGCCCGGGTCACCTGTCGCTCCCGAACGGCTTCGGCCTGTCGGTCGCGGACCCCGACGGCACCCCTGTCACCACGGGTACGGCCCCGAACGAGCTGACCTCCTTCGACGACCGCGACGAATGGGTCGGCACCCCCTGGCACAAGTACGTCCCCGCCCGCCTAGATACCGTGACCGCATGAAACGAACGAGTTTCGCGAACTGGCCGTGCACGGTCGCCCGTACGGTGGACCTGCTGGGCGACTGGTGGACTCCGCTGATCCTGCGCGAAGCTTTCTACGGCGCAAAGCGTTTCGACGATTTCGAATCGACGCTGGGCCTGAGCCGCAATATCCTCACCCAGCGCCTGACCCGGCTCGTCGAGACCGGCCTGCTGACCAAGGTGCCCTACCAGGAGCGCCCGGTCCGCTACGAATACCGCCTGACCGATCAGGGCCGCGATTTCTTCCCGGTCATCGCGGCCATGATGGCGTGGGGCGACCGCTACCTGGCACCGGAATCGGGTGAGCCGATCGTCCTGCACCACACCACCTGCGACCACGACACCCACGCCGAGGTCGTCTGCTCCCACTGCCGGGAACCGCTGCACCACAAGGACATCACGGCCCGGCTCGGTCCCGGCTTCCCGCCGAAGCTTCGCGACAAGGCTCTGGCCACCGGCCGTTTCGGCGATCAATAAGGCCGTCTTGGCGATTGCTAGCCGTCGAGCCGATGCTCTTCGACGGGCGTCGACAACGACGTGCCGTTGAGCTCGAGATACAGATGCCGATCGGTGACCGACAGCGTGAGGCTGTTCCGCCGATCGAACAGCGCCGCGGCCTCATCGATGAACGCCCGATCGAAGGCATACACCGGAATGTCCTCGGCCCGATGGATCTTCTTGGCGGGCAGCGCCGCCAGCACCTTCGCCACATCCCGATGGGTGTAGATGGCGACCCGGTCAGCCAGTTTGCTGGCCCGGTGAATGCGGTCGGCATCCGGCGCGCCCACATCGATCCAGGTGGTGAGCCGACCGGTCAGGTCGCGCACCAGCACCGGTGGTTCGTCCGTAGACGAGACACCACCGTCGCTGAAGGTGATTCCCTCCTCGTACTCCAGGCAGTACGCCAGCAGCCGCGTGAGCATGTATTCCGCGGTCTCGGAGGGATGCCGAGCGACCCGTAGCTCGAGCTCTTCGTAGACATTGCGGTCAACATCCGCCAGATGGACGCTGACGGTGTAGACGGTCGAGTTGAGGGCCATAAGACAGAAACCCTATCGGTGTGCGGCAGACTGACAGCCACTATGCCCCGCCGCCTGGTACCCGCCGTCCTGACCAGCATCGTCCTGGTCGTCGCGGTCGGCTGCGCCCGGAACCACTCCGAACCGGACGCCCAGCCCTCCTACGACGGCCCGGCTCAGCAGCTCATCACCGTGTTGTCGGATTCCCCGAGCGCGACCACCGCCACCTTGACCGCCTGGGACCGCTCCGGCACGCACTGGGTCCGCGCGATCGGCCCACTCCGCGCAGACATCGGAGGCCAGGGCATCGGCCGCACTAGCGAGACCCAGACCCGCTCCCCGGCCGGAACCTGGTCGCTCACAGAGGCATTCGGCATCGCCGCCACCAACGGCACCAAGCTCCCGTACCGCCGCGTGACGGACGCGGACTGGTGGGTCTCCGACCCGAAGTCCAAGGACTACAACACCTTCCAGACCTGCACCCCCGGCACCTGCCCCTTCGACGAATCCGCCGGCGAGGACCTGGGCCTGGCGGGCCCGGCCTACGACCACGCCGTGGTCATCGACTACAACCGCACCCCGGTGATCCCCGGCGCGGGCTCCGCCTACTTCCTCCATGTCGGCGACGGCAACCCCACAGCAGGCTGTGTCGCGGTCCCGGCAAAGGATTTGGACGCGATAATGCGCTGGCTCGATCCCGCGCGCGGTCCAGTTATCGATATCGCCGTCGAAAATCACCCCGCGACCAGCTGATTCCCGTCGAAACACATTGTGCCCCTTCTCACAATGTCGCAATTGCGCCCACCCACCCGTAATTAGCGGATGTTTCGCTGAACTAAGGTTCGGGTATTCGACCTAGTCGAATGCGATCACCGCACCGCCGGTGATTGTCCGCTGAACGCGTCGGGGCGTTCTCCGGGCGAAAGGATGAAGGACATATGGGCGCAAGCCTGATGATCGTGGGGGACGACACCGGCGTCACCGGCTCCTTGCGGGCAGCAATGGAGCAGGAGGGCTACGACGTCGACGAGGCAGGCACCGCCGAGGCCGCATTGGAGCGCCTGCGTGGCTACGGCGCGCCGGATGTGATGATCGTGGACCTGCTGGTGGGCGAGATGGACGCCTTCACCTGCATTCGTGAGGTCCGCCGCGCCCACGAGGTGCCGATCATGGTGGTCAGCGCCAGTCAGGACACCCACGACGTGGTCGCGGCCCTGGAAGCGGGCGCCGACGAGTTCGTCACCGAACCCTTCGAGGTCAAGGAGATCAGCGCCCGCATCCGCGCGCTGCGCCGTCGCCCCCGCCTGGGCGCGCTGCCCGAGGATCCGGTGGCCGAACCCCCGGCCGAGATCGTGCTGGAGTCCGACGACGAAGCGCCGCTGGTGCTTTCGCCCGACGGCGGCGTGGTCCGCCGCGGCGACGATCAGCTGCCCTTGACCATCACCGAATTCCGTCTGCTGTGCGAATTGGCGGCCAATCCCGGCCGCGTGCTCAGCCGCACCCTGTTGCTCGAACGGGCCTGGGACGAAGGCTTCTTCGGCGATGAACGCCTCGTCGACGTCCACGTCCGCAGATTACGCACGAAGATCGAGTCCGACCCTTCCGACCCGCGCATCGTGGTGACGGTCCGCGGCCTCGGATATCGCCTCGACATGCCGAAATAACGGAATTCCGCGCGGTGCGCCGGTGCGCCGGAGTCATCGGATCGTCATGAGATCGCAATGAGTTCGCATGGCAGACCTCAAAGATTGATCGTCAGGCTGAGATGGTCATGCAGATCCCAATCAGCAAATTTGACGCGATATCCCAGCAAACCATCGAGATCCGGGAGCCCGTGCTCGCCGACGGCGCGCAGCTGTGGCGCATTGCCGAGGACTCCCGGGTGCTCGACACCAACTCCAGCTACGCCTACCTCTTGTGGTGTCGGGACTTCTCGGAAACCTCCATGGTCGCCGAAATCGACGGCGAGGTAGCCGGTTTCGTCATCGGCTACGCCCGCCCCGCCCGGCCGAACACCCTGTTCGTCTGGCAGGTGGCCGTCGATCACCCCCATCGCGGGCACGGCCTGGGCGTGGACATGCTCGACGTCCTGGTGGAAGCCTGTGCGGCCCAGGGCATCACGCAACTCGAGACCACGATCTCCCCCGACAATCCGGCCTCGGTCGCCATGTTCGCCTCGCTGGCGCGCCGCCGCGGCGCGGCCCTGACCCGCACCCCGCTGTTCACGGCCGACCAGTTCCCCACCGGGCATCAGCCCGAGGATCTCTACCGCATCGCACCGCTCACCCCTCAGGAGGAATGGCGATGACAACCCCCGATATGACGGTTTTCGCGGAACTCGAGTCTAATGTGCGCGGCTACTGCCGCTCATGGCCGACGGTGTTCGATACCGCCTCCGGCGCGTGGTTGCGCGATGAGACCGGCCGG
Organism: Nocardia sp. JMUB6875; assembly: GCF_041154655.1. Classification (NCBI taxonomy): domain Bacteria; kingdom Bacillati; phylum Actinomycetota; class Actinomycetes; order Mycobacteriales; family Nocardiaceae; genus Nocardia; species Nocardia sp. JMUB6875. The sequence continues at coordinate 25,460 of NZ_BAAFGR010000088.1, read as the reverse complement.
GACTACCTGGATTTCTTCGCCGGCGCGGGCGCGCTCAACTACGGGCACAACAATCCCGTGCTCAAGCAGGCGCTGCTGGACTACATCGCCGGCGACGGCCTCACCCACGGCCTGGACATGTCCACCGTCGCCAAGCGCGAGCTGCTGGAATCGTTGCGCGAGCGCATCTTCCGGCCGCGCGGGCTGGACTACAAGGTGCAGTTCCCCGGACCCACCGGCGCGAATGCCGTGGAGGCGGCGCTGAAGCTGGCCCGCAAGGCCACCGGCCGCACCGAAATCCTCAACTTCACCAACGCTTTCCACGGCATGACCCTGGGTGCGCTGTCGGTCACCGGCAATGCCGCCAAGCGGGCGGGCGCGGGCGTGCCGCTGCAGCACGCCACCTCGATGCCCTACGACGGCTATCTGTCCGGCCCCCAAGATGATTCGTTCGAATGGATGGAACGGGTCCTCGACGACGCCTCCTCCGGACAGGACCAGCCCGCCGCGGTGATCGTCGAAACCGTGCAGGGCGAGGGCGGTGTCAACATCGCCAGCGTGCAGTGGCTGCGCAAACTGGCCGGATTGTGCTCGGCCCGTGAGATTCTGCTCATCGTCGACGACGTGCAGATGGGCTGCGGCCGCACCGGCCCGTTCTTCTCCTTCGAAATGGCCGGTGTCACACCGGATATCGTGACGCTGTCCAAGTCCATCGGCGGCTACGGCCTGCCCATGGCCCTGGTGCTGTTCAAGCCGGAACTGGACCTGTGGAAGCCGGGCGAGCACAACGGCACCTTCCGCGGCAACAATCCGGCCTTCGTGACCGCCACCGCGGCGCTGGAGACCTATTGGGCCGACGCCGGTCTGGAGAGTGCGACGCGGGCCAAGGGCGAGCGCATCGAGACCGCCCTGGCGGGCATGGTCGCCGCCTTCGGCGGCATCAGCACCCGCGGCCGCGGTCTCGTGCACGGCGTGGTGTTCGACGACGCCTCGCAGGCGGAGAAGGTGTGCGCCGCCGCCTTCCAGCGCGGGCTGCTGGTGGAGACCTCCGGCCCCGAGGACGAAGTGGTGAAACTGCTCCCGCCGCTGACGATCACCGACAGCGAGCTCGATCACGGCCTGGAACTGCTTGCCGCGTCGGTGGATTCGGTGATCGGTGGTGGGCGCTGATGATCGTGCGCACCACCGACGAGATCACCGGCACCGACCGCGATGTCGCGGGTCCGGGCTGGCGCAGCAAGCGCATCGTGCTGGGCGGCGACGGGGTCGGCTTCTCCTTCCACGAGACCACCATCGACGCCGAGACCGTCCACGAATTCCACTACCAGAACCACATCGAGGCCGTCTGGCTGGTCGAGGGCGACGGCACCCTGGTCGATCTGGACCAGGGCGTCACCTACGAGCTCGGCCCCGGCTCGATGTATCTGCTCAACGGCCACGAACGGCACCGGCTGTTCGCCCGCACCCGGATGCGCATGCTGTGCGTATTCAATCCGCCGGTGACCGGGCGCGAGGTGCACGACGAGCACGGGGTCTATCCGCTCGTCGCCGTCGACTAGAAAGGTTTGCCAATGACGCTGTCCGACAATGCGCGGGTGCTGTCCGACAATGCGCGCATCGATCGCTACCGGACCCGGACGGTGGCCGGAACACCGCCGATCGACCGCGACGACCCCACGGTGTGGGGCGAGATCGGCACCCCGGCGCTCGCCGACTTCGACGACAACGGGTACGCCATCATCGACGGGCTGCTCGACCCGTACGAGGTCGGTGATGTCGCCGCCGAGATCCAAAGGCTGACAAGCGATCCCGACCTGCTGCTGGACGAGCGCGTGATCATCGAGCGCGCGTCCAACCGGGTGCGCTCGGTGTTCGATGTGCACCGGTTCAGCACGCTGATCGGGGAACTGGTGCGCGAGAGCCGGATCGCGGGATTGGCGCGGCAGGTGCTGGGTTCGGAGGTGTACCTGCATCAGACCCGCGTCAACTACATGCCCGGTTTCACCGGCACCGGCTTCTATTGGCATTCGGATTTCGAGACCTGGCACGCAGAGGACGGCATGCCCGCCCCGCGCGCGGTGAGCCTGTCGATCGCGCTGACCGACAACTTCCCGTTCAACGGCAGCCTCATGGTGATGCCGGGTTCGCATCGCACCTTCGTGCCCTGTCAGGGCGAGACGCCGCCGGATCACTACCGGGATTCGCTGCGCGAGCAGGAGGTCGGCGTGCCATCTCAGGAGGCCATCACCGACCTGGCCGGCAAGCACGGCATCACCCAGTTCACGGGCCGGGCCGGTTCGGCGCTGCTGTTCGATTCCAACCTCATGCACGGCTCGTCCGGGAACATCACCCCGTTCCCGCGCTCGAATCTGTTCCTGGTGTTCAACAGCGTCGAGAACACCCTGCTGTCGCCCTATGCCGCGCCGCATCCGCGCCCGGAGTACCTGGCCAACCGGGACTTCACGCCGCTGGTGTGATCGAGCGGTGATTCCGCATACCGATGTCGTTCCACGTGGTTGCGATCACAGAATTCGCCCGACTATCACCCTGAGCTGGTGATCAAGCGATTCACGATCCACCGCGTGGAACGTATTCGGTGCAATGTGATTGCAGAACGTTACATTTCCACTCTACCGTCGGAATGCGAAGTCCCGCGATCACAGAGGAATCATTTGCAGTTCACCGAGATGCCGCAGTCCGCCGAAACCCGGCCGTCCGTGCTGACGCGCTGGACCACCGTCGTCCCCTTGCTCGCCGTCGCGGTGCTCGCCGCCGTGTGGGGGCGGGAGTTGTCGCTGCTCGCCGACATCCCGCTGTTCGCACTGCTTTTCGCGGCCGTGCTGGCTGCGGTGCATCACGCGGAGGTGGTCGCGCATCGTGTCGGTGAGCCGTTCGGCGCTCTGGTGCTGGCCATCGCGGTGACGGTGATCGAGGTGGGACTCATTCTGACGCTGATGGTTTCGGCGGGGGACAAGGCCGCGCCGCTGGCCCGCGACACCGTCTTCGCGGCCGTGATGATCACCTGCAACGGCATTTTCGGTCTCGTGCTGCTGGTGGGTGCGCTGCGGCGGCGGGTCGCGGTGTTCAACGCCGAGGGCACCGGCGGTGCGCTGGCCACCATCGCGACCCTGGCGACGCTGAGCCTGGTGCTGCCCACCTTCACCACGAGCGAGCCGGGACCGCAGTTCTCGCCCGCGCAGCTGGCCTTCGCGGGCGTCGCCTCGCTGGTGCTGTACGGCTGCTTCGTGGCCATGCAGACGGTGCGGCACAAGGAGGATTTCCTCCCGGTCGAGCCGGGCACCACCGAGCCGGACGAGCACGCCGAGCGGCCGAGCGCCCGGGAGGCTCGCGTCAGCGCCGGGCTGCTGTTCGCGGCGTTGATCGCGGTGGTCGGACTGGCCAAGGCCGTCTCGCCCGCCATCGAATCCGGTGTCGACGCCGCCGGTCTGCCGCGCTCGGCGGTCGGTGTGGTGATCGCCCTGCTGGTCCTGCTGCCCGAGGCGCTGGCCGCCTACCGCGCGGCGCGCGGCGGCCGGGTGCAGGTGGGCCTCAATCTCGCGCTCGGATCGGCCATGGCCAGTATCGGTCTCACCATTCCCGCCATCGCGGTGGCCTCGATCTGGATCGACACACCGCTGCTGCTCGGGCTGGGCGCGACCGAGATGGTGCTGCTCGGCATCACCGTGGTGGTCGGCATGCTCACCGTGGTGCCCGGCCGCGCGACCCTGCTCCAGGGCACGGTCCACCTGTCGCTCTTCGCCGCCTTCGTCTTCCTGGCGGTGGCCCCGTAGGGTCGAAATCGGAAACCGTAGAACGGATTACACATGGACTGGGTAGTCGAACCCGATGAGCTGGCCTACCGCTGGCAGGCCGCCGCGGCCGACATCGACCTGCACCCGCTGCGGCTCGGCACCACCGTGCCGGTGGATGGCCACCGCCGAACCTGGCCGGAGACACCGGATTTCGACGCGGCACTGGCCGTACTGCTGGCCCCGGAGCTGCGGATCACCGCCGAGGGCGACCATCCGGACGCGCTGCACACCATCCGCCTGCTCGGCGGCGCGGTCGGCGACGACGCCGCCCTCGCGGTCCAGAACTCCAGCCTGATGCCCAATCACGTTGGCCCGGTCCGTATCTGGTTCGGCCCGCGGGCCGGTCTGGACGACCGGATCGCCGAGGTCCTGCCCGCCGGGCACCGGTGGCGCTCGGAGACGCTACTGCAGTAGCCCGGCCGCCGTCACAGCATCCCGTCGGCGATCTTGCGCCGGAACCGCCGATTGCGCCGCTCCTCGCTGTCAGCCACTCGATCCTCGGGCGTGCGGCGTTTGACCGCGCGCCGCTCGCGTTCCACGGCCTCCTCCAGCAGCTGCAACATCGGCACCTCGGCGAGCACGCCCTTTGTTGCGGCATGATCCACATCGCCGCGCGTGATCAACCCCGCCGCGATCAGCCCCTCCACCGGATTGGCCCCGTACGCGCGCGCCAATTCGATGACGGTATCCGCGACCGGCGGATCCGCCTCCTCCAAATGCCGTTTCACCCGGGGCCCGTTCGTATCCAGCCGTTCCGCGATCGCTCGCGTACTGGCCCCCCGGGTCACGGCCCGCTTCCAAGCGTCGAACGCTTCCCTCATGGCATCACCCTCGGCTCGTTCGGTGCGTCCCGCCTGCTCCGAGCCTATCCGAGAGGGTTGTTTTCGTTCAATTACGCAACGCTGGCGTTTCACGCCGGGCGGTGGGCGACAATGGCCGCATGGTCGAACTCGTGTTGGTCCGTGGCGATATCACCGAGCAGGAGGTGGATGCCGTGGTGAACGCGGCGAATTCGTCGCTGCTGGGCGGCGGGGGCGTCGACGGGGCCATTCACCGCAAGGGCGGTCCGGCGATCCTGGCGGCGTGCCGGGAGTTGCGGGCGTCGCACTACGGGAAGGGCCTGCCGACCGGGCAGGCCGTCGCGACGACGGGAGGGAATCTCCCGGCGCGATGGGTGATCCACACGGTTGGGCCGGTGTGGTCGGCGCAGGAGGACCGCTCGGCGCTGCTGGCCTCCTGCTATCGCGAATCACTGCGCGTGGCAGATGAATTGGGCGCCGAGACCGTGGCCTTCCCGGCCATCTCCACCGGGATCTACGGTTGGCCGATCGACGACGGCGCCCGCATCGCGATCGAGACCGTGCGGGCGGTCGACACCGCGGTCCGGGAAGCGCGATTCGTACTGTTCGGACCGGATGCCTACGAAGCCTTCACCGCGGCACTGTGACCACCGTGCGTAGTACTGCGGGGGTAGTCGGGACCGCCACCGCGGGGTGACGTCAGCGCGGGGTTCGCGTTCCTAGCGTCAACGGTATGAGGAGAACAGTTCGTATCGGAGCGACGCTGGGACTGGCCGCGTTGGTGATGTCCGCGGTGACGGCATGCGAGGGCACGTCGGCTGCGGCATTGACTTGGACCACCTGCCAAGGCGCAGGGCTGGATTCGCGCCAGGAGTGCACGACCGTCTCGGTGCCGCTCGACTACGACAAGCCGGAGGGGGAGCAGATCTCCCTCGCGGTGTCACGGATTCGCAGTGCGCATCCGGAACGGCGGCGCGGTGTCCTGTTCCTGATTCCGGGCGGGCCCGGGGGCAGCGGCTTGGCGCTGCCGAGCAGCCGGGGCAAGGAGCTGCCGGAGTCGGTGCGCGACGAATACGATCTGGTCGCATTCGACGCGCGGGGACTGGGCTCCAGTACCGAGGCGAATTGTCATCTCGCGGAGCAGGATCTGGCGTTGGAGCGCATCTGGCCGTGGCCCGACGCCGACGGCGGGATCGCCGGGAATGTCGTGACGGAGAACCGGATCGCGGACGCCTGCGTGCGCAATGGGGGAGCGATGGTGCGGTCGATCGGAACCCGGACCGAAGCACGTGACCTCGATCGAATTCGAGAGGCACTGGGGGAGAACAAGATAAGCGCCTGGGGCACCTCGTACGGGACGTATGTGCTGTCGGTGTACGCGACGATGTTCGGGGACCGGACCGACCGCGTACTGCTCGACAGCAATGACGATCCGGATCCCGACCGGGTCGAGCAGGGGTGGATGGCGAATTACGGTGTCGGCGCGGAGGATCGATTCCCGGACTTCGCCCGCTGGGCCGCGACGGAAGGCAATGCGGACCGGGTCGCGGCGACACCGGAGGCCGTGCGGGACGAGTTCCTGGCGCTCGCGGCGCGATTGGATCGAGAGCCGCTGCCGTGGCCGGGATCCGAGACAGGAGTATTGAGCGGCAACGGATTACGGCAGTCACTGCTCAACGTGCTGTATGACGACAAGCAGTTCCCCCGGCTGGCCCGGTTGATGAACGCGGCCGAGAAATCGGCGACGTTGCCCGCCGCCCAGCCCGCACGACCCGTCGACATCGCGCAGCGCACCACCGCCGTCATGATCGCGACACTGTGCAATGACGTGGCCTGGCCCAGGACGGTCGATGACTACGCGACCGCCGTCACGGCGGACCGGGCGCGGTACCCGCTCACCGCGGGCATGCCGCACGGATACTCACCGTGCGCGACCTGGCCGTATCCGGCCGCACCGCGAACGGTCGTGACCTCCTCGGGCCCCTCGAATGTGCTGATGGTGCAGAACCTCAGGGATCCGGCCACCCCCTACAGCGGTGCGCAGAATCTGCGGCGGGCGTTCGGGGACCGGGCGCGCATGGTCTCGGTGGACGCGGGCGGGCACGGGGCCTATCCATCCCCCGTCGCGTGTGCGAACGAGGCCGTCGAGCGATTCCTGCGCGACGGCGCCCGTCCCGATCAGGACCTCATCTGCCGCTGAGGTCCCGACCGCAGGATCAGCTTGCGGCGGAGGCGCTTCGATGACCCTGGCTGCCGTAGAGTTCACGCGCCTCGGCCGGGGTCACCGTCTCGGCGCGGGTGGGAACACCGGCCTTCAGGTGCTGCTCCAGGATCTGCCCGGCCATCGGCGCGATGATCGGTGCGGCCAGGATCAAGCCCAGCTTGTTGAACAGCGTGAACATCCAAACCAGAATGCGGGCAACGGGTTTCACCAGGAAGTCCACGATGGCGGGCCGGTCGTAGCCGCCCAGCTTGCGCATCCACTTGGGCAGGGTGGCGATCGAGGCGAACGACAGCAGCCGGGCGCCGAGGGCGTAGGTCCAGCCCGCGCCGTTCTTCGGCGAGGTGAACAGCATCTGGTGCATGCCCTCCTGGGCGCGCTCCGAACTGCACAGGCTCGCACGGACATTCGCGTAGTACTCGCGCACGCCCTCGCGGGTCACCGGCACGTCCGCGGGCTTGCAGGTCTGCAGTTCGGCCGCGATCCGGCACTCCTGCCAGTAGCGGGCCTCCTCCTCGGGAGTCAGTCCGGGACCGAACATCTCGTAGGCCTTGAGCACCGAATGCCAGCCGGTGATGTGGATCCAGAGCTGGGTGTCGGGGGAGTTGGGGCTGTAGCGCCGCCCGGTGATCGGCTCGATGCCGGTGCTCTTGGAATGCACCTGCATCAGGTGCTCGGAGGCCTGGATGGCGGTGCGCGAATCGCCGATCGCCACGATCAGGAAGTAGGCGAAGGTGGCGTCGAGGCGGCCGCGCGGATCGGAGTAGATCTTGCCGGTGTCGGCGACGGACGCGGTCAGGAACGGGTCGAAGAACTCCAGGGTGACCGCGCGCTGGAAGCCGATCACCGCGGTGGGCGAGGTCCAGACTTTCCAGCTCGGCGAATCCGGGCCGAAGAAGCCGTAGTCGTCGCGGCGGAGTGTGGTCGGATCGAAGGTCACTGGGGCTCCTCGCTGGGCTCGATCCCGTGCAATATGACGCAACCGTAGCAATTACTGGCGCTGAATACAACGGGCGCGTAGCTTTACTTGGGACGGGCGCGTGACCTCGGGAACCCGGATGTCAGAATGGGCCGGTGAAGGTGGAGCGGCAGTGAGCAAACCCCCTGCGACGGCGGATCGGCCGCGTCGGCGCTACGCGCCCAGATTGCCCCCCGAAGAGCGCCGAGCCCAGTTGCTCGACGCCGCCTTCGCGGTCCTGGAGAAGGCCGAACTGCACGAACTCAGCATGGAGGCCGTCGCCGCCGAGGCGGGCGTCGGCAAACCGGTGCTGTACACGGTCTTCAAGACCCGCGCCGACCTTGTCGCCGCGCTGCTGGAACGCGAACGCGAGCGTGCCCTCGAACAGGTCGCCGACACCCTGCCGACCGATCTGCTCGGCGCGGACCCGGTCGTGGCCGCCTCCGCCACGGTCGAGGCGTTCGTCGATGTGGCACTGAGCAATCCGACCCGCTGGCGGCTGCTGCTCGCCGGTCCCGGCAACGCCCCCGACGAATACCGCGAGGCCATCCGCAGCTCCCGCGCGGGCATCTTCGATCAGGCCGAGGCGCTGGTCCGGATCGGCCTGATCGCCGATCCGCGCTGGGCGGGAATGGATTCCGGCCTGATCACGAATTCCCTGCTCACCATCTCCGAAATGCTGGGGCGGCTGGCCGTCAGCGATCCGGACACCTATCCCCGCGAGCGCATCGAGGGCTTCGTCCAGGCCATCGTCCAGCTCCTCGTCGGCAGCGCGGCCTCGGCCTGATCGCGCCCCGCCGGACTAGCCGCGCCCGTTCTCGTTCAACTGCCGGGCCACCCGGGCGCTCATGAGCGTCGAGATCCCCGCCGGGGTCTGCGGGTCGTACCCGGTCAGCTCGGCGATCCGGGTGAGCCGGTAGGTCACCGTGTTCCGGTGCACGGAAAGCTCACGGGCCGTGCCGTTCTGGTTGAAGTCCTGCAGGATGAACACCTCGAGGGTCTCACTCAGTACCGGCTGCCCGTCGAGCGGATCGAGCACCCGCACCAGATTCCCGGCCGCCCCCGAGGTGGCGATGGCGTATTCGAAGACCATGTCCTCGCGCCGGCAGATCATGCCCGGCCGTCGCAGCGCCCGCCCGGTCTCGGCCAGCACCCGGGCCTCGGCGAAGGCCGCGGGCAGCCCGTCGCGGGTCGGGGCGGCCGAAACGCCCACCCAGATGGCGGGTTTCGCGGCCCGGGTCTTGGGCCGGAGGATCTCGGCGAGGCTGTCGATGGCGGCGCGTTCGTCGGCGGCCGAGCGCAGCGGCAGCAGCGTCGTCCAGCCGCCGCTGTCGCGGTAGAGAAAGCTGCCCGCTATCCCGGCCAGCCGCCGCCGCAACTCGGTCAGGATGCCGGGCGGCGCGTCGCCGAGCCGGATCACCGCCACCACATAGGCATCCACCAGCGTGACCGCCGCGTCCTCGGCCCATTCGTACGGATCCCCGCCGGTGAGCAGCGCTTCCGCGATGGCCCGATGCTGCTCGATCCGGTCGTAACGCGACTGCCGCACATCGTCGACACAGGCGTCGGCGATCCGGCTCGTCATCAGCGCCACGTACTGGGCCAGCCGGAACGCGCTCGTCGACGCGGTGACTGCCTCCTCCGCCGTGGGCGTCCCGACCACCTGATTCCATACGAACGTGAGCCCCACCCGGTAGTTGGTGAGCGCCTCGACCATGGGCATCCCGTCGCGGGTGAGCGAAACCGCCCGCGCCACCAGCGGTTCGGTATCGGCCTCGCTCGGCTCCTCCCCGGTGCGCAGGAACCGGAAGAACAGTTCGATATTCAGCTCGGCGGCGGGCAGGAAATCGGCGTCCATCATGGAGGTCGGCAGCACGTCATAGGGCGGTGCGCCGATCGCGAAGTTCGCGATCAGCGCGACCGCCCGCTCGTGCCAGGCATCGATGAACTTCTGGGCCTCGGCCATGAGACCTCCCTGCGTCGGTGTCAGGGAGTGACGATAGCGAAGTCCGGGTCCGGTTCGTCCAGGGCCGCCACCAGGCCGCCGAGCGCGGTCACATCGCCTTGCACCGACAGCTCGCCGCGCGCGACCGCGCCCGGGAAGTCCTTGTCCATCAACAGGATTCGGATCAGTGTCGGATGCGACAGCTCGAAGACGGCATCAGCGTCGGGCAGGCCGTCGCCCTCGAAGCGGTCGTAGTGCACCAGCAGGCCGTTGCTCATCTCGGTGCGGTGGACCCGGCCCTGATCGGTGATCCGCCAGTCCACGACCAGGCACAGATCCCAGGCCTTGGGCCCGTCCACCCGCAGCGCCATGGCGTCGAAGATCTGCTCGATGGTCAGCCCGAAGAGCATGGACGCGGCCGAACTCGACTTGGTCGGCGTGCCGAAGGTCCCGTTGCGCAGTTCGTACGCGCCGGAGAGATACACATTGCGCCAGGTGGAGGACTCCGCACCGTAGCCCAGCTGCTCGAAGGTGGCCGCCTGCATGGCCTTCGCCTCCGCGTTCTCCGGATCGGCGAAGATCACATAGTTCAGCAGCTGCGTGGCCCAGCGGTAATCGCCCGCGTCATAGGCGCTCTGGGCCTTGCGCAGGGTCTCGTCCACGCCGCCCATGCATTCCACGTGCCGCTTGGCGTTCTCCACCGGCGGGTGCTCCCACAGATGTGCCGGATTCCCGTCGTACCAGCCCATATACCGCTGATAGATGGCCTTCACATTGTGGCTGAGCGTGCCGTAGTACCCGCGGGTGTGCCAGGTGTTCTCGAGCGCGGGCGGCAGCGGGAAGTCCTCGGCGATCTCGGTGCCGACCAGGCCCTGATTCAGCCTGCGCAGCGTCTGATCGTGCATGTACCCGTACATGTCCCGTTGCAGCGCCATGAATTTCACGACCCGCTCGGTGCCCCAGGTAGGCCACAGATGCGAGGAGAACACCACATCGGAGTTGCGAGCGTAGCGGTTGATGGCCTCGGTGAGGTACTTGGCCCAGTTGTGGGCGTCGCGCACCAGCGCGCCGCGCAGGGTCAGCAGGTTGTGCATGGTGTGAATGGCGTTCTCCGCCATGCACAATGCGCGCTGCTCGGGCAGGAAGATGTTCATCTCGGCCGGGGCCTCGGTGTCGGGGGTCAGCTGGAACACCAGCCGCACGCCGTCCACGGTCACCTCCTGCCCGCTCGCCACGATGTCGAGGGTGGGCGCGATGATCCCGGCGGTGCCGACCGGAATCGTCTGTCCCAGTGCGGTTCCCACGGTGCCCTTGATCCCGCGCGGCAGGGCGGTACCGAACATGTATCCGGCCCGGCGGGCCATGGCGGTGCCCGCGAAGATGTTCTCGGCGACCGCGTGCTCGAGGAAACCCTCCGGGGCGATCACCGGGCAGCGGCCCGAGGCCGCGTCCTCGGCGGTGATGACGCCCTCCGCGCCGCCGAAGTGGTCGATGTGGGAGTGGGTGTAGATCAGGCCGGTGACCGGCCGGTGCGCACGATGGTCGCGGTAGAGCGCGAGCGCGGCCGCGGCGGTCTCGCGGGTGGTGAGCGGGTCGATGATGACGACGCCGGTCTCGCCCTCGATGAGCGTCATGTTCGAGATGTCGAAGCCGCGAACCTGGTACACGCCCGGCACCACCTCGAACAGCCCCTGCTGCGAGGCGAGTTCGGACTGCCGCCACAGGCTCGGATGCACCGAATAGGGACAGTCGCCGCCCAGGAAGTCGTAGGAATCCCCGTCCCACACCGTGTTTCCCGCGTCATCGGTGATCACGCCCGGTTCCAGCCGCGCGATGAGCCCGCGGGCGGCGTCGGCGAAATCGGCGTCGTCCGCGAACGGCAGCTCGGACTGCGCGCGCTGGTTGGCGGCGATGATGTGGGCGGTGGGTTCGCTGGCCTCGGTCATCTTCGACATCTCCTCGGCAATGGTGGATGACTCCACGCTAACAGTTATTGCAGTTGCACTGCAATAAGAAGACGCTGTGAAATGCCGATCGCCGGGACTACCATGCCCGCATGACGGTTGGCACCGACCTGCCCAAACCCGAAGTCCTCTTCGACCTGGATGTCTGGTTGCATCGCTGGCCGGCCAGTGTGTACGCCACTGAATTGCATTACGGCGTACTGGTTTTCACCGGCTGCGACCAGTTCGACGAGCGGGATGCCGAGATCGCCCGGCGCACGTACCCGGGCCGGCGCGTCCTCATCGACGACACCGGCAAGCTCGAGGTGCATCCGGCGGGTGACGGCCCGCCGGTCTCGATCTTCGATCCCGCGCACCCGGCTCGCGCGGCGCACGCGTAGTCGCACTCCCGGTCCGCCGCGGGTGTCCCGCGACACTCCCGGTGTGAGAAGTGACCCTTGCCACACCGTGGTACACGCGCGTACCGTTCTGCTGGTACGCAGAGGTACCAGGCTGGGAGATGCCGCATGACCACAGTGACACTGCCCGACGGACCAACCACACCGGCCTTCGTGCAGGCCGTCGAGATCCTGGCCGGACGCACCCGGACCTGGCGGCGGCTGCACGCGAAATACGGGTCGGCGTTCATGGTCAAGATGCCGCGCTTCGGACCGACGCTGGTGCTCTCGGACCCGGCCGAGGTGAAGGCGCTGTTCACCACGCACACCGATCTGGTCGACAATATCGACGCCAACCTCGGCCAATTCCTCGGTCCCGGTTCGCTTTTCTCGCTGCGCGGCGAGGAGCACCGCAAGGAGCGCAAGCTGCTCACCCCGCCCTTCCACGGGCGGCGGCTGGCGGTCTACGAATCGCTAATCGAGGAGGAGGCCGTTCGCGAGATGGCGTCCTGGCCGTCGGGGCGCGAGTTCGCGACCATGGACTCGATGATGCGGATCACGCTGAACGTCATCCTGCGCGCGGTCTTCGGGGCCGAGGGCGCGGAATTCGACCAATTGCGGGCGCTGCTGCCGAAACTCGTGCTGGTGGGGTCCGCGCTGGCGGCGCTTCCGGTGCCGCGCAAGCTGTTCGGGCGCTTCGGGCCGTGGGCGAAGTTCGCGGCCTATCGCGCCGAATACGACCGGATCGTGCGACGGCTCATCGAGCGCGCGGCCGCCGACCCGGACCTGAGCGAGCGCGACGACGTGCTGGCCATGCTGCTGCAGGCCCGCTACGACGACGGTTCGGCCATGACGCACAGCGAGATCGCCGACGAACTGCTCACCCTGCTCACCGCCGGGCACGAGACCACGGCCACCTCGCTGTCGTGGACCATCGAACGGCTGCGGCGGCACCCGCACATCCTCGAGCGCCTCGTCGCCGAGATCGACGCCGGCGGTTCCGAACTGCGCGAGGCGGTGCTGCTCGAGACACAGCGGGTGCGGCCGGTCATCGACGCCACCGCGCGCAAGGTGCGGGCGGAATCGCTGCAGTTGGGGCGGTGGACGCTGCCGCGCGGGCAGGGCGTGATGGTCAGCATCCGGTTGATGCACGACAATCCCGAATTGTTCAGCAACCCTCGGGATTTCGATCCGGATCGATTCCTCGGGAAGCGGCCGGGGACGTTCAGTTGGATTCCGTTCGGCGGCGGCGCGCGGCGCTGCATCGGGGCGGCGTTCGCGACCATGGAGATGAATGTGGTGTTGCGGGTGCTGCTGCGGGATTTCACCCTGGAGCCCACCGATGCGCCGGATGAGCGCACCCACTTCCGCGGTGTCGCACTGGTTCCCGCGAAGAAGGGGCGGGCGGTCGTGTACCGGCGAGCGGCGCGGCCCACGGTGGCCGAGCCCGCGGCCGAGGACGCCGCGACGCCCGGAAACGGCGAGAACCAGGACGCGCGAGGCGAGCAGGTGACGGCGTGAGCGAGCAGGTGGCAGACGTCGGGCGGGGGATCGAACTCACCTATGAGCGGCAGGGACAAGGGGTTCCGCTGCTGCTGATCGCCGGGCTGGGGCAGCAGAAGCACGAATGGCACGACGGGCTGGTGACGCTGCTGGCCGAGCGCGGCTACGACGTGGTGCGCTTCGACAACCGCGATGTCGGCAAGTCCACCCACCTCCGCTTCCGGCCGCCGGGCCCGGCCCAGCTGCTGCGGAAGCGGTGGGACCCAAAGCAATACGATCTCGGCGATATGGCCCTCGACACCCTCGGGCTGCTGGACGCGCTGGGCTGGGAGCGGGCGCATCTGGCCGGGATGTCCATGGGCGGCATGATCGCCCAGACCGTCGCCGCCCGGTATCCAGCGCGGGTGTCGTCGCTGACCTCGATCTTCTCGACCACCGGCGCGGCCAGGGTGGGGCGGCCCGCGCTGTCGACGTGGGGCCGCATGTTCAGCAAGCCCGCCAATACCCGCGACGAGCACACCGACGCCGCCGTCCGGATGTACCGGCACATCGGCTCGGCCGGATTCCCGTTGGACGAGGCCAGGATTCGCGCCACCGCCGGAACCACCTGGGACCGTGATCCGCGACCGGCCGCGGGCGTCGGACGCCAGCTGGGGGCCATCATGAAGTCCGGTGATCGGACCCGGGAGCTGCGGACCATCACCGCGCCCACCCTGGTGCTGCACGGCGACCGCGACCGCATGGTCAACCCGAGCGGCGGCGCGGTCACCGCGGCGGCCGTGCCCGGCGCGCGCCTGCACACCCTGCCCGGCATGGGGCACGATCTGCCCGAGGCTCTGTGGCCCACCCTGGCCGAACTCATCGACACCCATATCCGCACAACTGAATCCAGGAGTTCCGATGCCCCGAAGCACTAGGCCCTTGTCCGGCCACCCGGTCATGATCACCGGTGCGGCCTCCGGAATCGGGCGGGGACTGGCCCAATTGCTGTCCCGCCGCGGTTCGCCGGTGGCCATCGCCGATATCGATGAAGACGGATTGAAGCAGACCGCCGCCGCGTTGAGCGGGCCGGTGCTGACCCGGGTGCTGGATGTCAGCGATGCCGCCGAGCAGGTCGCCTTCGCCGAGGAGGTCCGCGAATGGCTGACCGCGCCGCTGGCGGCGGTGTTCAACAATGCCGGGGTGGCGGTGGCGTCCTCGGTGCTGGAATCGGTGCCGCAGGACGATGAATGGTTGCGGCGCATCAACTTCGACGGGGTCGTGAACGGGACGCGGGCGTTCCTGCCGCTCCTGGTCGAGCAGGACAGCGGCGTGATCGTCAACACCTCCAGCGTGTACGGGCTCGCCGGGATGCCGTACCAAAGCGCCTACTGTGCCGCGAAATTCGCGGTGCGCGGGTTCACCGACGCTTTGCGGCAGGAACTTCGGGGCACCGGGGTCTCCGCGGTGACCGTGCATCCGGGCGGCATCAAGACCAATATCGCCCGCAACGGCCGGGTCCGGAAGGATCCGGAGGGCAGGGGTCGCACCCATGAGCAGATGGCCGCGGAATTCGAGGCCATGGCCATGACATCGCCGGAGAAGGCGGCCGAAATCATCTGTCGCGGAGTCGAACGCGGCAAGGCGCGCATTCTCGTCGGGCCGGACGCGTACATGTTCGACATCCTCACGCGGGTGTCGCCGACGCACTACTTCGATGTGCTGGCGGTCGTGATGGGTGCGGTGCGCGGCCGCGCCGCGAAGGGGGCGGGACGATGACCGAACACGTGAACGTGCTGATCGTGGGCGCGGGACTGTCGGGAATCGGTGCGGCGCACCATCTTCAGGACGCGTTCCCGTCCCGCAGCTACGCCATCTTCGAGGCGCGGGACGCCATGGGCGGCACCTGGGATCTGTTCCGGTATCCGGGGGTGCGGTCCGACTCGGACATGCACACCCTCGGGTACCGGTTCCGGCCGTGGGTGGCCGCGGAGGCCATCGCGGACGGGCCCGCCATCCTCGACTACATCCACGCGACCGCCGCCGAGGCCGGGATCGATCGGCGAATTCGATACGGGCACAAGGTGACCGGCGCGTCCTGGTCGTCGGAGGAGGCGCGCTGGACGGTGGGCTTCGAGCATGACGGCCAGACCTCGACCATCACCTGCCATTTCCTCTACCTGTGCAGCGGGTACTACCGCTACGACGAGGGCTACATCCCCGAGTTCGCCGGAATCGACGACTTCCGCGGGCAGGTCGTGCATCCGCAGCACTGGCCCGCCGAACTCGATTACGCCGGAAAACGTGTCGTGGTGATCGGCAGCGGCGCGACCGCGGTCACCCTGGTTCCGGCCATGGCGCGCACGGCCGGGCACGTCACCATGCTGCAGCGGTCGCCGTCCTACATCCTGACGGTGCCGACCGTGGACGGGATCGCCACCAAACTGCGGGAGAAGCTCGGCGACCGCCGCGCCTACACCATCACCCGCTGGAAGAACGTGGCGGTCAGCACCCTGATCTATCAGCTGAGCCAGCGGCGACCGGCCATGATGCGCAAGTTCTTCCGCAATCTGGCCATCAAGCAGCTGCCCGAGGGCTACGACGTCGACACGCACTTCAAGCCCACCTACAACCCGTGGGATCAGCGGTTGTGCCTGGTGCCGGACGGGGATCTGTTCCGGGCCATCCGCGACGGGCGGGCGTCGGTGGCGACCGATCGCATCGACCGGTTCACCGCGGACGGCATCAAGCTCGAATCCGGTGCCGAACTGCCCGCCGACATCGTGGTGACCGCGACCGGGCTGGACCTGCTCGCGCTGGGCGGCATCGTGCTGACCGTCGACGGCAAGGAGATCGCGCCGCCGGACACCATCGCCTACAAGGGGATGATGCTCAGCGGGGTGCCGAATTTCGCGTTCACCATCGGCTACACCAATGCCTCCTGGACGCTCAAGGCCGACCTGGTCGCCGAGTTCGTCTGTAGGTTGTTGCGGCACATGGATGTTCGCGGCTACGCGCAGGCGACGCCGTGGCCGGATCCGACCGTGACCACCGCGCCGCTGCTCGACTTCCAGGCCGGATACGTGCTGCGGGCCATCGACCGCTTCCCCAAGGCCGGATCGCGGGCGCCCTGGCGGCTGGGCATGAACTACGCCCAGGACGTGATTACCTTGCGGCACGGCAAGATCGAGGACGGCACCATCCGCTTCGGCCGCCGCCCGTCGCGACCGGCGGCACTGTCCGCCGACCCGGAACAGGTCACCGCCTGACCCGCCGAGAGCGTCGCGGCGGCCGAGCTTCCGGAAAGCTCGACACGCCGTGGCGCTCACGGCGACCCGCCGCGGCGCTCGGGGAGATGGGAGAAACTACGCTGATGCCCGTGACCAGTGCTGACGCGACCACGACGGCCGCGGCCGCCGCCAGCGCCGAGCCGGCCGACGACGCCGTGTCGAATGACTCCGTGTCCGCCAATGACTCCGTGTACCGGCGGCGGCTGCTGGACGCCATGGCCGACGCCGTGCGTGAGCGCGGGTACAAGGACGCCACCGTCGCCGACGTGGTGCGCATCGCGCGCACCTCGCGGCGCACGTTCTACGAGCACTTCGCTGACAAGCAGGACTGCTTCGTGGCGCTGCTGACCGAACGCAACAACGAGACGGTCGCGCAGATCTACGCGGCCGTCGACCCGACCGCGCCGTGGGATCGGCAGGTGCGCCAGGCCATCGAATCCTGGATTGAGGCGTCGCGGGAGGACACCTCCATAACCCTCGCGTGGATCCGTGATACTCCGGCGCTGGGGGAGCGGGCGCGGCAGCTGCATCGTGACGCGGCCGAGGCGTTCATCGCGCTGATCCAGAACCTCACCGCCACACCGGAATTCCAATCGGCGGGGCTGCATCCGCCGGGTAGGCAGATGGCGACGATCCTCTACGGCGGGTTCCGGGAGCTCATCGCCTCCACCGTGGAGGACGGCGGCGATATCACCGAAATCATCGGTGTGGCAGTGGAAACCGCGCTCGCGCTGGTCGGGCCCCGGTACGAGGCCTAGCCGTCAGTCGTTGCGGGCACAGCCGTCGGTCGTTGCGGGCGCAGTCGTCAGTCGGTGCGGGGCCGGGCGCGGAAATGCGCGCGCTCGCCCTGTTTGCCGAAGAGGCTGAGGAATTCGACCGGCTGGTCATCGGCCGCGCCGAACCAGTGCGGTTCGCGGGTGTCGAATTCGGCGGCCTCGCCGGGCTCCAGGATCAGATCGTGCTTGCCGAGGATGAAGCGCAGCCTGCCGTTGAGGACGTAGAGCCACTCGTAACCCTCGTGCGTCTGCGGATTCGGTTCGGTGTGACCGGGTTTCGGCTGCATGATCACCTTGAACGCCTGGATGCCGCCGACCCGGCGGGTCAGGGGCAGCATCTGCATGCCGTGGCGGGTGATCGGGCGCATGTGCACGCGCGGGTCGCCGGTCGGCGGGGCGTCCACCAGTTCGTCGAGGGTGACATTGTGCGCGCGGGCCAGGGGGAGCAGCTGCTCGAGGGTCGGGCGGCGCGCGCCGGACTCCAGGCGGGAAAGGGTGCTGACCGAGATGCCGGTCTCGGCGGACAGCTCGGCGAGCGTCGTTTCCCGCTGTTTGCGCAGTTCACGCAGGCGCGGGCCGACGCCGTCGAGCGCGCGATCGGTTTCCTCGCTCATTGATCCAGGTCCTCGCTCATGGCTCTAGTTTGCCATATCGGCAAAGAAGGTTGCCGATATGGCCGGGCTGCCCGCAGAGTCGTCGGGGAGGAGGTGGTCATCAATGACCGATCAGCTGAACAGCAGCTATGACGTGGTGGTGGTCGGCGGCGGCGCCGCGGGACTGAACGGGGGACTGATGCTCGCCCGGGCGCGGCGCTCGGTGGCGGTGATCGATTCGGGCAAGCCGCGCAACGCGCCCGCCGACAGGGTGCACGGGCTCTTCGCGCGCGAAGGGGTACCGCCGACGGAACTGGTGGTCCGCGGGCGCGACGAGGTGCGGCAGTACGGTGGCGCGGTGGTGTCGGGTGAGGTGAGCGGAATCGTCAGGGACGGAGACGAATTCGTCGTCACCCTGGCCGACGGCGGCTCGACCCGGGCCCGGCGGCTGCTGGTGACTTCCGGTCTGGTGGACGAACTTCCGCCGATTCCAGGGCTGCGGGAGCGGTTCGGCCGCGATGTCGTGCACTGCCCGTACTGCCACGGTTGGGAGGTGCGCGATCGGGCCATCGGCGTACTGGGGCTGGGGCCCATGGGGATTCACCTGGCGTTGCTGTTCCGGCAGTGGAGTTCCGATGTCGTGTACTTCGCGCACACCAATACGCCGCCGACCGCGGAGGAGGCGGAGCAGTTGGCGGCCAGGGGGATTCGCGTCGTGACCGGTGAGATCGCGGCCGTCGAGGTGGCCGAGGACCGGATCACCGGCGTGCGCCTGGCCGACGGCGACGTCGTGGCCCGGGAGATCCTGGCCGCGCCCACCCGCATGGTCGCCCGTGCCGGATTCCTCGCCGACCTCGGGCTGATCGCGACCGAACATCCCAGCGGCGTGGGCGAATACATTCCCGCCGATGCCACCGGCCGCACCGAGATCCCGGGTGTCTGGGCGGCGGGCAATGTGGTCGACCTGTCGGCTCAGGTGGGCGCCGCGGCGGCCGCCGGTGCCATGGCCGGGGCGCAGATCAATGCCGACCTGGTGGCCGAGGACACCCGGCGCGCCGTCGAGGAGTACCGCGCGCTGCGGGTGAGCTAGCCCTGCGGGGTGAGGATCGCCGGGAGCGCACCGAAGCGCAGGGCCGCGCCGAGATTGTCGGCGGTGTCCTTGGTGAAGTTCCCGGTGATCTGGGTCTGGCCGCCGGTGATCGCGCTCTGGATCACCGGGGCCGACACCACCTGCGAGTCGACCTCGAAGGCGAACTGCTTGCCGATGTTCGCCACCGAATACTGCGCGAACTGGCGGGCTCCGGCGTCGGTGAAGGTCACGTTCACGCCGTAGCGGGCCGTGCGGGTGTCCATGCCGCCCTTGGCATCGGCGATCTCGCGGCCGTCGATGACCGAGGGGCCCAGCAGGTACGCGGCGTCGCCGGTGTTCGCGCAGGTCACGAACGGCAGCGTGGCATCGTCGCCGCCCTGCAGCGGTTCGGGCAGGCGGCAATCGAATCCGGCGAGCGTGGCGGCCTGGACGGCCGGGTCGGTGCTCTGCCGGATCTCCTTGAGCGGCATGGGTTTCACGCCGGTGGGTTGAAAGATCCTGGTGGACAGGACCGGTCGCATCAGGACCCGGCCGGTCTTGCCGAGCAGTCGCGCCGCCGTACCGTCGTCCCCGGCCACGGTGATGGTCATCATGTCGGCGTCGACGGTGACGGTGGTCTTGCCCAATCCCAGGCCCTGGGCCCGCTTCTCGACCAGTTGCCGGGCTTGATCCATGGTCCCAGCCGACGGAATCGCGCCCTCGGCGGTGCGTGCCATGAACGCGACCGGGGTGCCCGGCTTGTCCTTTCCGCCGCACGCACTCGCCACGGTCACGGCCGCCAAACCGACCAGCACAGCACCGATACCGCGACGCAACGACCTCGACAATCTCATCCGGACCCCTTCGTGACGAGTGACCCCGAGATGATAAACACCCGTGCGCCACAACGCCCGATCGAAGGTCAGGAGGTGGCGCGGAAAGCGGTGAGCAGCATGGTGGTGAGCTCGTCGAGGTAGTCCGGTTCGGGCGGGTCGGCGACGATGGTGAGCCGCCAATAGAGCGGGCCGAGCAGGAAATCCAGTGCCAGCGACAGATTGAGGTCCGCGGGGAGCTCGCCGCGATCGATGCCGCGCCGGAGCAGTTCGGCCGCGCGCTCCCGCCGCGCACCGCCGACGCCCTCGGACAGGCTCGCCGCCAGTGTCGGTTCGCGGGCCGCCTCGGCGAAGAGGTCGGGAATGATCTTCGAGGCCAAGGGATGCCGGAGCCCGTCGGCCGCCGCGCCCAAGTAGGCGCGTAGATCGCCGCGCAGGGTTCCGGTGTCCGGGGTGTCGGCCGCGGCGACGGCGACCTTGGTGATCAAGTCCTCGGCCATGGCCTGTTTGGAGGTCCAGCGGCGGTAGACCGCGGCCTTGCCCGCGCCCGCGCGCCGGGCCACGGCCTCGATGGACAGGCGGCCGTACCCGACCGCCGCGAGCTCCTCGAAGAAGGCCTTCGTGAGTGCGTCGGTCAGCTCGTCCTGGAGGACCGGGCCGCCGGAGGTGCGGCGTGTGGGGGTGGGCATGGGTCTCACAATAGCACGAGACGGAACGGTTGCGTCTCGATTGGATCAGGTCTATCGTTCCTGGCATAGCCGAGACGGAACCGTTCCGACTCGATGACTGAGAGCGAAGAAATCATGAAGTTCCTCTTCGACGACGAGTCCTTCTCCTTCGAGACGCTGCGGACCGCCTGCTTCGCCAACTACGGCGGCGCGGATCTGGGGGAGATCCTCGTGACCGCCCGCGCCATCGCCGATGGGGACGAGGCGTCCTGGCATCGGGAGTGGAAGGCCACGGCGGCGCGGGTCGAGGTGGCCGGGCGGCAGGCGCTGGCCGCCGGGCATCGGGTCAGTGCTCGCGAGGCGCTGCTGCGGGCGTCGAACTACTACCGCAACAGCGAGTTCTACCTGCGCGATGATCCTTTCAACGATGCCGACGTCAAGGATGCGTCGCAGCGCGCCCGGATCACCTTCGCCGATGCGGCGGCACTGATGGACCGCCCGGTCGAGGCCGTCGCCATTCCGTACGAGGGCACCACGCTGCCGGGGTATCTATTCCTGGTCGACGACTCCGGAACCCCGCGTCCCACGGTCATTTTCACCAGCGGTTTCGATTCCATCGTCGAGGAGGCGTACTTCGCGCTCGCGGCGGCGGCGCTGAGCCGGGGATACAACTGCCTGGCCTACGACGGGCCCGGGCAGGGTGCGGCGCTGCGCGAACAGCGCCTGTTCTTCCGGCCCGACTGGGAGAACGTGATCACGCCGGTGGTCGATTACGCGCTGACCCGGACCGAGATCGACGGCGACCGAATCGCGTTGTACGGCTACAGCCTCGGCGGATTGCTGGTGCCCCGGGCCGCCGCCTTCGAACACCGCATCGCCGCGGTGGTGGCCGACGGCGGGCTCTACGACTACGGCGCCTTCAACCTGCGCAATGTTCCGCAGTTCCTGCGGGAGTGGGTGATGGACGGTCGTGACGATCTGGTCGAGCCGGTGGTCAGGATGATGATGGCCCAGCACACCGCGCTGCGCTGGGCATTGCGCAATGGGGTGTGGACCTTCGGGGCGGACTCGATCTCGGATTACGTGCGCCGCACCGAGGCGTACAACCTGGCCGGGGTCGCGGAGTCGATCACCGCGCCGACGCTGGTATTCGATCCGGAGAACGACATCTTCGCCGGCGAGCCGGAACGGCTGTACCGGGCGCTGACCTGCCCGGCCACGTTGATCCGGATGCCGGAGAACGAGGGCGGCGGTGAGCACTGCTGCTATGGCGGGCGGGCGACGATGCATCGGCACATGTTCGATTGGCTCGACGAAACCCTCTCCGCGTAAACAACTTCGAGAAATATCGGATCGGAAGACACCCACCATGAACACTGCCGCCCTCTCCCTCATCGACCGCATCGACAATGCCCTCGGCACCGCCGGTGTCATCGTCGCCGGGATCGACGCCGACCAGTTGACCCGGGATTCGCTGTGCCCGGGCTGGGATATCGGCTTCGAGCTCAACCACCTCGTCGGCGGGATGCGCATCTTCGCCGCGGAACTCACCGGCACCGATCCCGGTGGCGACCATCACGATGACTGGCTCGGCGGCGACCATCGCGCGGCGTTCGCCGCCGCGGCGGAACTGGACCGTGCCGCCTGGGCGCGGCCCGGGGCGCTCGACACGACGATTCGCCTCGGCTTCGGAGAGGTGCCCGGGCCGATGGCGGCCGTGATCCATCTGACCGAAATCGTGGTGCACGGAATCGATTTGGCCGTTCTCACCGGGCAGGAACACCTCATCGACGAGGAGCAGGCCGAACATCTGCTCACCGTCATGCGGTCCATGGACTTCGACGCCTTCCGCCGGCCCGGCATGTTCGGCCCGGAGCGTCCCGTTCCCGCCGACGCCGTGGCGCACCGGCGGCTGCTGGGCTTTCTCGGCCGGGAATTCGACTGACCGCCACCGCGCCTGCCACCGTTTGCGCCCGCCTCCTGATGTGATTGCCGACAGTTGTCCGTCATCAGGAGGTGGGCGTGCATTTTGTCGTCGGAATTCTCGGGCTGCTGGGGTTTCTGCTGCTCGCGTGGCTGCCGAGCACCGACCGGGGCGCGGTGCGGACACGGGTGGGGCGGGTTGTGCTGTTGCTGGCGGTGCAATTCGGGTTGGGGTTTCTGTTGCTGAAGACCGGGGTGGGTGCGGCCGCGGTGCGGGTGGTCAGGGACGGATTCGACCATCTGCTCGCCTATGCGATGCAGGGGACCTCGTTCGTGTTCGGTGATCTGGTGAAGGTGGGGGCGGATACCTCCACCGGAGCGCCGATTCTGTTCACCGTGCTCATGCCGATCGTCTTCGTGTCCATGGTGATCGGGATACTTCAGTATCTGCGGGTGCTGCCGCTGGTGATTCGCTATCTGGGGCAATTGCTGGCGTGGGTGTCCGGGTACGGGCGGGTGGAGTCGTTCAATGCGGTGGCGGCGGCGATTCTCGGGCAGTCCGAGGTGTTCATCTCGCTGCGGAATCTGTTGCCGCGGTTGCCGGAAAGGCGAATGGTCACCCTCGCGTTGTCGGCCATGTCGACGGTGTCGGCGTCCATTCTGGGGGCGTACATGATGCTCATCGACGCGAAATACGTGCTGCTCGGGATCGCGCTCAATATGTTCGGTGCGTTCGTGGTGGCCAGCCTGATGAATCCGTACACCGTGACGGCCTTCGAGGACGCGGAAGTGCTTGCCGCGCATCCGGAATCCGTGGACGGGCCGCAATCGTTCTTCGGCATGCTGGCCGACTACATTCTCGTCGGATTCCGGGTGGCGTTCACCGTCGCCGCCATGCTGATCGGGTTCATCGCATTGCTGGCCATGTTGAACGGGATTTTCGCGGCGCTGTTCGATGGCACCACCTTTCAGGAGTTGATGGGGCATGTCTTCGCGCCGCTGGCGTTCATGACCGGAATTCCCTGGCACGAGGCCGATGCCGCGGGCGGGTTCATGGGGACCAAACTCGTATCCAACGAGATCGTGGCCATGACCGAGTTGAGTCGGCATCGGGAGGGATTGTCGGACCGCACCATCGCGATCGTCTCCACGTACCTGGTGTCGTTCGCGAATTTCTCCACGATCGGGATCGTGGTCGGGGCGGTCCGTACGTTGAATACGCATCAGGGTGCGGTGATTGCCCGGTGGGGGTTGCGGCTGCTGTACAGCGCCACGCTCGTCAGTTTCCTGAGCGCGACCATCGTGGGCCTGATCGCGTGACGTTGTCAGCCGGGGCGTTCACCCGCACATGGCGAGTTGGATGAATGCGTGCAGGGCATGGTCGATGGGATGGGGCTGCGGAATCCCGTTGGCGTCGAATCGGTTCCAGCGTTGCAGGTTCACCGCGAGCGAGAATCGGCGGCGGCCGTCGGCGCTGATCATGGAGACGGCTCCGCCGCCCCAGACGGAACCGTCGTGGCCCCAGCAGGTTCTGCGCCCGGGCAGCGTGAACCGGTGCAGGCCCAGGCCGTAATCGACGAGCTTGCCCTCGAAGGAGACGACCGGGCCGGTGCGCTGCATCTGCGCCAAGGACTCCGGGCTGACGATCTCGCCCGCCAGCAGCAGGCCGAAGAAGTGGTTCAGGTCCGAGACGGTGGAGATCAGCGAGGCCGCCGGGCCGACGAACGACATATCGAAGACGCTGAAGTCGCGGGGCGGCTCGAACATGCCGAACCAGGACTCGTAGTGCAGCGAATGTGGGCCATCGATCTGTGTTCCGGTGGGGAGCTCGGTGTTTCGCAGCCCGGCGCGCTCGATCACGTCGTGGGTGATGTACTGTTCGGCGGTCTCGCCGGTCACCTTCTCCAGGAGTTGGCACAGGAGAAAGTAATTGGTGTTCGAGTACACACCCGGGGTGCTGCCCGGGGCTCCGGTGGCGGGTGCGTCGACGCCCAGGGCGATTATCTTCACCGGGTCGAAACGCGTGAACCTGTTGTCCTCGAAGCTTTCCGGCGTCGTCTTCGCGACGGCGGGGAAGGCCGCGAGGGAAGTGTAAGCGTACGGAAGGTATTCGGCGAGGCCGCTGGTGTGGCTGATCAGCATCCGGACGGTGATCTGCCGGCCGCGTTCGCCGGGCACGAGGTGCGGCAGATAGCGGCCGATCGGCGCGTCGAGATCTATTGCGCCACTTTCGACTTGGCGTAGTACCGCAGCGGCCGTGAAGGATTTGGTGATGCTGCCGACCCGGTGCCGCATATCGGCGGTGACGGGCCGCCCGGTGGCGAGATCGGCGACTCCGGCTGCGCCGCACCAGATCTGGTCGCCGTCGCGGACCTCGGTGAACACCCCGGGCACGCCTGCGTCATGGATGGCTTCCAGTCCGATCTGAAGCTTGTCGGTATCGAGTGAGTCGGTCACGGTAGATGTCCTGTCGCTGTCGACGAATGATGCGCTCACCACTATCGACCGCCCACCCCCGCGATTTATTGAACGAATTTTCCCCAAGCCCGATACCGCTGCCGCGCGATGCTCGGCAGATGATTCGCCGCCACCCCCCGCGGCGTACTCCCCGCGAAAGCCGCCACATCCCTGCACAAATGCGCCTGATCGCTATACCCGCACTCCACCGCCACCTCGGCCACCGCCCCACCCCCCAACAACCCATCCACCGCATGCCGAAACCGCACCAACATCGCAGCCCGCTTCGGCGTCAACCCAATCTGCCCCTCGA
>NZ_BAAFGR010000087.1:0-32019 GCF_041154655.1 Nocardia sp. JMUB6875 | reverse complement strand
CGCTATCGAGGCGGTGGGGCTGGTGCCGGGGCTGGTCAAGTATTACGGGGTGTTCTTCGGGTATGTGAATTCGCTGACGGGGTTGTCGCGGTTCGATAGTGAGCTGATTATTTTGCGTACCGCGTGGAACACGGGGTCGTACTACGAGTGGTTCCAGCATGTTTACGTTTCGCGGATCGCTGGGTTGACCATGCATGATGTGGCGCGCGTGGCACCCACTACAGCGAGCGTGAACTCGCGGCGCTGTGCGTGCTGGTCGGCCACTACGACATGCTCGCCATGCTGTTCCGCACCTTCGATGTCCAGCCCGAACCCGGTGCGCTGCGCAGTGGTCCGCTGGGTTGGCTGCGCGAACATCCCGTCACCGCCTAGCACCCGCTTCCGGAAGGACTGTTCCATGGCGACCGCCCGCCTCACCGAAATCATCGCCGCCCCGCCGGATGTGGTGTTCGACGTGCTGACCGATCACCGCGGTTATGCCGACATCACACCGCTGCGGGCCGTCGACATGGAGCGCGACGGTCGACCCGAGCCCAATGGCGTCGGCGCGGTCAGGGTCATCTACGTTCTGGGTCGTCGATTCCCCGCGGTGCGGGAACAGGTCACCGAGTACCGCGCGCCGACGACGTTCGCCTACCGCATCGCCTCGGGGCTACCCGGTGACATCCACGGCGAGGTGGCGCTTTCGGCGGTCCCCGGCGGCACTCGTACGGAGTATCGGCACACCGTGGTTCCGCCCTTCCCGCTGCCGGGACCGCTGCTGCGGGCGGGCAGTCGGTTGGTGATCGGATTCCTGGTGCGCGGTGTCGCCCGGGAATCCCTGCGTCGGGCCCGGTAAGGCCGCGTTCTCGGTCGCGGGAAGCAGGGTTGATGCCCAGGCTCGGCGGGGCCGGAACGGCCAAGCGGCGCTACCCCAAACGCCTGTCCCCGGCCGATCGCCGCGAGCAGTTGCTCGACACGGGGCTGCGGATCGTCTCCGAGGGCGGGTTCGGGGAGGTGAGCATCGCATCGGTCGCCGAGCGCGGCGGGGTGTCGCGGCCGGTCGTCTACGACTCCTTCGGCAGCAGTGCGGAACTGCTCGACGCGCTGATTCGCCGCGAGACCGCGCGCATGGCCGAGGCGGTCGCCCGCGCCATGTCCGGACTCGGCGATCCGCACGCCGATCCCGCCGCCGCGCTGCGCGCCGGACTGGGGCGCTTCCTGCTGGAGGTGCGCGCGATGCCCGACACTTGGCGGCTGGTTTACTTCCCGATCGACGGCGTGCCGCCGGTACTGCGCGATCGGGTCGCCACGGCGCGTGACGAGCTGCGCGCGCCGCTGCGCCGTGCGTTCGGTGAGTGGCTGGCCCGGCAACCCGCCGAGGCGGACGAAGTCGATCTGGATGTTCTGGTGCGAATCGTCCAGGGCCTCATCCAGACCGGCGCCCGCCTCGTCCTGGACGACCCGGACCGATTCGACATTCCGCGGATAGTCTCCCTGCTCGACTATCTGCTCGCAGAGGAGCATTCAGCCGAATACTGCTGAGCCGCAGGGTGTTTCCACCGCAGCGGCTCATCGCTAGGGGATTCCGTTGTGGGTCAAGCCGATTCTTGCGAAACAGCAGGGATCATGTGCGCCTCGAGGAAATCGGTGATGGCCGTACTGACCGGCTCACCCGGCACACCGGTCCCGGTGACCATGTCGAGGTGCCGATATCCGGCCGCGTGCGTGCGCTCGGTCGGCATGAGCCGGGAGGCGCGCAGCAGGACCGGAACGAGGCTGTCCCGATCACCGAGCACATGCAGCGTCGGCAGTCGCGCGGCACCCGCGGCGTGCCGATGCCCGGCGAGATCGTCGGTGCACGCTCCGGCCAGCGCCGTCCACAGGTCGTAGTGCACGCGCATGGGGAAGTAGGACTCGAAGGTGGCCAGCGGCCCGGCGGCCAGGCTGCGAGCCAGCTGGCCGATGTCCGCCGAACCGCCCTGCCGCCACCGGTAGAGCGTCGTGCGATCCGACGCGACCGCCGTGGGCGCACCGAACGCGGCCCGCACGGCGCGACGGACGCCCGGGATTCGGTGCGCGGATCGAGGCACCGGGAAGGTGGTGCGCGGCGCGGTCGGTCCCACGAGGCTGCCCATGCTGGAGGTGAGGGCGTCGATCGGCAGATGCGGTGTGCCCGTGGCCAGACCGAAGGCCGCCGTGCCGGTGACCCGGAGTTCGCGCACGCTCGCGTCGCGGCTGAGCAGATCGCGGTAGCGGCGCGCGCCGAGTACCCGCAAAAGCGCCTCCCAACCGGGTGTTCGCGGAATCCGGCGCAACACATCGGTTTCCACCTCCGCCTCGCAGGCCGCGGCGACGCCGAGGATATGGATCAGCGTCCACATCTTGGCGAGGCCCGCGCCGCCGGGCGGGGTGGACGCGGGAATGACGCCGCGTCGCAGCCCGGATAGTACCGCGCCGTGCGCGGCTCCGGCCGCCCGCCGCAGGCGCGGAAACCGGTGCAGGTTCAGCGGATCGGTGCCGACCAGGGTGTCGATGGCGATCAGGCCCGCGCACAGCTCGTGGCCGGGCACGCCGTCGAAATCCCAGGCGGCGTAGGCGCCGGCCATCAGGCCGCCGAGCGAGTGGCCGCCGAGATACACCTTGGCGCGCCGGACGTCGGGGTCCGGCAGCTCGCGAACGAGCAGTTCGTGCTGGTCCTCGACCACGCCGCGCAGGCCGAGCTCGGCCAGGAAGCCCTGCCGGTCGCGACCGCGGAATCCCTCGAAGGTGCTGCCGCCCACGGACTTTCCGCGGAAGTAGTAATCGATGGCCAGTCCCGGGTCGTCGACGGCGTAGGCGGCGTGGATGCCGGTGAGATCGGTCGATCCCTCGCTGCGTCGCGCCACGGACCACCATTCGATGCTGCGCCCGCGCTCGGCCGCGGCGCGGACGACATTGCGTGCCAGCCGATCCAAGGACTGCCCTCCGGCCCAGGTGCCGGGGTGCATGACGAGGATCGCCTCCGCGTCGGCGGACTCGGTGGGTCCGGTCGCGGATCGATAGCGCAGATAATGCAATTCGTCCAGCCCCGCCGGATGCTCCGGGAACGTGTCGGGCAGCGGTGAGGACATCCGGATGTGCCGGATGTCGACGCCGTCCTCGACGGCGATGACGGTTTCGGTGCGGCTGTCAGTGAGCACGGTCGTACCCTCGCTTGCGCAGTTCGTGTTTGGCGATGGTCATCAGATGCACCTCGTCCGCGCCGTCGCCGATGCGCAGCGCGCGGCTCATCGCCCAGCAGCGGGTCAGCGGCACGTCGTCGGACAGTCCCAGCGCGCCGTGGATCTGGATGGCACGGTCCACCACGTCCTGGGTGGCGCGGGCGGCGTGCGCCTTGGCGATCGAGATCTCCCGATAGGCGCGATGCTTGCCGAAGGTGTCGATGGCGTGCGCGGCCCGCAACACCAGCAGCCGGGCGGCATCGATGTCGATGCGGTTGCGCGCCAGCATCTCTCGCACCAATTGCGACTGCGCCAGCACGCCGTCGCGGTGCGGGCGGGTGCCGGCGCGGTCGATCGCATACTCCTGGGCGCGTTCGGCCCAGCCGATGGAGCGCATGCAGTGGTGAATCCGGCCGGGTCCCAGCCGATCCTGGGCCAGCAGGAAGCCCGCCCCGGGTTGAGCGAGAACCGCGTCACCGCCGACGCGCACATCGTGAAAGCGCAGCTCGGCATGCCCCGGGCCACCCGCGTGGCCGAAAACAGGTACCCGACGGACTATTTCGACGCCGGGGGAGTCCATGGGCGCCAGGAACATGGTGCCGCGCAGGTGCGGCTCGGCGTCGGGGTCGGTGCGGGCCATGAGTATGCACAGCTGTGCGCCGACGGCATTGCTGATGAACCACTTGTGGCCGTTGATGATCCAGTCGTCGCCGTCGCGCACCGCGGAGGTGGTGATCCCGGTGGGATCGGAGCTGGCGACGTCCGGTTCGGTGAGCGCGAAGCAGGAGCGGATCTCCCCGTCGAACAGCGGCCGCAGCCACCGTTCGCGCTGTTCGGGCGTGGCGTACTGGTGCAGGATCTCCATGTTCCCGGTGTCGGGGAAGTGGCAGTTGGCCACCACCGGGGCCCACATGCTGCGCCCCAGCAGCTCGCACACGTGCCCGTAGTCGACATTGTTCAGGCCGTGGCCCAGCGATTCGTCGGCCAGGAAGAGATTCCACAGCCCGGCCCCGCGGGCCTGCTTGCGCAGCGCGGCCATCAACGGCCCGAACGGCTCCGGCCCGTCCAGGGCGTCCATCTCCGCGTCGACCTCGGCCTCGACGGGATAGAACACCTCGTCGAGGAAGGCCGCCAGGCGTTCCCGGATCTCGATGCCCCGCGGCGACAACGACAGGTCCAGCGTCACGCGCTTCTCCTTCCGCCCCGAGTGACCTCGCCACCGGGGCGGTCGACGCGGGCGAATCGATAGTGATCGAGCGGGAAATACCGTGCCCGCAGCCACATTTCGGGCCCGGTGGCCGGGCGCATCATCGGGGTGTCGCCGTGATGATCGAAGTAGTAGCTGTTGGAGCCGGTGCAGTTGGCGGCCTGGAAGACGGTATTGCGCTGGCGGCGAAGAATATCCGCGAAATATTTGTTGTGCGGTTCCTCGCGGATCTCCACATACGTCGCGCCCCGGCGGTCGGCCTCGGTGAGCAAGCGCAGGGTATGCGCGGTCGACGCCTCGATCATGGAGAAATACGACGGCCCGGTCAGCGAGTACGGTGCGAGGATCGCGAACATATTGGGGAACCGCGGCACGGTGACGCCCTCGTAGGCCTGATACCGGTTGTCGTGCCAGAACTTTCCGAGCTCCATCCCATCGGTGCCGTGGACCGGAAACGGCGGCGTATTGCCCAGTTCGAAGACCTTGAAGCCGGTGGCCAGGATCAGGGTGTCGACCTCGTGCTCGCGTCCGTCGGTGGTGCGGATGCCGGTTTCGGTGATGCGCTCGATGGGTGTGGTCACCAGGTCCACGTCGGGCCGGGTGAACGAGCGCAGATAGGTGTTGGAGAAGGTCGGCCGCTTACAGAGGAAGTCGTAGCGGGGCGTGAGCTTGTCCCGCAGCTCCGGATCCGGCACCTGCCGCCGCAGATGCGCCCGGCAGAGCTGTTCGATTCCCTTGCGCAGCAACGGGAATTGCCGCTCATAGGTGGAACCGAGGACCATCACCGCCTCGGTCAGCGCCCCAGTCGCCAGCCGGACCGACGCCTGCGAGGCGGGAATCCTGGCGAACACGCGGCGCAAGGGCGGCGGAATCGGTGCGTCGAGTTTGGGCACCACCCAGATCGGGGTGCGCTGGAATACCTCCAGATGCGCCACCCGGTCGGCGATGGCGGGCACCAGCTG
Source organism: Nocardia sp. JMUB6875 (assembly GCF_041154655.1). Taxonomy (NCBI): domain Bacteria; kingdom Bacillati; phylum Actinomycetota; class Actinomycetes; order Mycobacteriales; family Nocardiaceae; genus Nocardia; species Nocardia sp. JMUB6875. The sequence goes on along the minus strand of NZ_BAAFGR010000087.1, from coordinate 26,668 downwards.
TACGGAGGTGGCCCCGGTGCCGATGACGGCGACCCGCTTGCCGGTGATGTCGTAGTCGTGGTCCCAGCGTGCGGTGTGCATGGTTTTGCCCGCGAAGTCGTCCAGACCGGGAATCGTCGGCGGCTTGGGCTGGGTGAGCCCGCCGACCGCGGAGATCACGAACCGGGCCGACCCCTCACGCCCGTCGGTGGTGACGAACCGCCACAGATGGGCGTCCTCGTCGAAATGCGACTCGCAGATCTCGGTGTCGAACACCAGATGCTCACGCAGCCCGTACTTCTCGACGAGGTGATCGGCATAAGCCTTGAGCTCGTTGCCCGGCGCGTAGACCCGGGACCAGTGCGGATTCTGCTCCCAGGAGAACGAATAGTTGAACGAGGTGATGTCCACGGCCACACCGGGATAGGTGTTGTCGCGCCAAGTGCCGCCGACATCGCCGGACTTCTCCGCGATCAGGAAATCGTGGTATCCGGCCTCCTTCAACTTGACCGCCACGCCGAGCCCGGAGAATCCGGCCCCGACAATGCCGATATGCGTGTGCAGATCCCGGCTCATGCGCCGACCCCTTCCACCGATCGCACCGAACGCACCCGCCGTACTCCCGCATCGGGCCGTTTGAACTCGTAATCGCTCAACGCGAATGTCCGGCTGTCCCACCAGGCCTCGACCGCCGACGACGGTCGCAGGATGGGGGAGTCGCCGTGCCTGTCGAAGTAATAGCTGTTGGAGGCCGCACAGTTGTTGCTGTAGAAAACAGTGCTCGGCTGACGGCGCTGCACGTAGTCGAAATAACGCTGGTGCGCTTCGGGTTTCACCTCCACCCAGGTCGCGCCGGTGCGCCGGGCCTCCTTCAGGCAGCGCAGGAAATGCCGGGCCTGATTCTCGATCAGCTGGAAATACGAGCCGCCGGTGAATCCGTAGGGGCCGGAGATGAAGAACAGATTGGGGAAGCCCGGCACCGTGGTGCCCTGGTAGGCCTGATAGCGGTTCTCGTCCCACCAGTCGCCGAGTTCACGTCCGTCCAGCCCGTGAATCGGATGGGCGGGAGTGTTGCCCTTCTCGAAAACCTTGAATCCCGTGGCCAGCACGAGCACATCGATCTCCCGATGCCGCCCGTCCCGGGTGACGATCCCGGTCTCGGTAATGCGCTCGATACCGTCGGTCACCAACTCCACGTGCGGGCGGGTGAAGGTGCGGAAGTACTCATTGGAGAAGGTGGGGCGCTTGCACCCGAATCCGTAATGCGGGGTGAGCTTGGCGCGCAGCTCCGGATCCCGCACCTGTCGCCGCAGATGCGCCGTGCACAGCGCCTCGATGCCCTTGACCAGCAGCGGCAATTGGCGGTTGTGCACGATGCCCAGCGTCATGAACGCCTCGGTCAGCGTGGACGTGGCCGCGCGCATCGACTTCTGCGCACCCGGCACGTCGCGGAAGAGCCTGCGCATCGGCGCGGGAATACCGAGATCGGGTTTGGGCGCCACCCAGATCGGTGTGCGCTGGTACACCGCAAGGCTTTTCACGCGATCGGCGATCGAGGGCACCAGCTGGACCGAGGTCGCGCCGGTGCCGATCACCGCCACCCGCTTGCCGTCGAGGTCCACACTGTGGTCCCAACGCGCGGTGTGCAGCGTGTCGCCCGCGAAGTCCGCCACGCCCGGAATATCGGGCAGCTTGGGCTGGGTCAGCACCCCGGGCGCGCCGACCACGTACCGCGAGGTGATCACCTCACCGTCGGCGGTGGTGCCCCGCCACAGGTGATTCACCGCGTCGAACTCGCCCGACACCATCTTCGTATTGAGCCGGATATGCGGGCGCAGACCGTATTTGTCGACACAGTGATCGGCATACGCCTTGAGCTCGATGCCCGGTGCGTAGGCGCGAGACCAGTCCGGGTTCATCTCGAACGAGAACGAATAGGTGAACGAGCTGACGTCCACGGCGACGCCGGGATAGGTGTTGTCCCGCCAGGTGCCGCCGATATCGTCGGCCTGCTCGAGGATGACGAAGTCGTGGATTCCGGCTTCCTTCAACTTGATTCCGGTGCCGATCCCGCCGAAGCCCGCGCCGATCACGACGACTTCGTAATCGGGAACGGCGAGCGGCGGGCCGGCGGGGCGGCGGGTGGTGGCAGTGGTCATCGATGCACTCGACCTTCGACGGTGGCGACGGAAACCCGTCACCGGGAAACGGATGCCGCGCTCGCGGCGGGCGAATTCGTGGCCGGGTCGTCCCAGCAGTCGGCGATGAATCCGGTGATGGCCGGGACGAGACGCTCCGGCGCACGGCGCAATTCGAGAATCGACCGCGCCGGCACGAACCGCCCGCGGCGCACATCGGCGGCGAGCCCGCGGTCGTCGGCGATCGGATGCACCGGATCGAACCGGTGCCCGATGACCAGGGTGCGGGCGGAGATGGTGCGGCGCTCGTCGCGCGGCACCAGGACACCGCCGGAAATGATGCCCTGCAATGCTTCCGCGGACCGCCGGGGATCGTGAGCGAGCCAGGACAGCACCAGATCGGGAATGCTGCCCCGGGTGCGTGGCACCCGGCGCGCGAGTGCCCCCGCACCGCGCGCGATCGGCGCCCCGTAGGTGCCCAGCAGCAAACCCGGCACCGCCAGCGCGGCGCAGGTCGGCATCGCGTGCTCGAGCACGGGGGATTCGATGACCAGCCCGCGCACCCGCTCCGGGGCGCGCACGGCGGTCGCGAGCGCGATATTGGCCCCCGCCGAAGTGCCCAGCAGCACAGTCCGTTCCAGCCCCAGCTCGTCCAGCAGCGCGATCACCTGCCGCGCGTAGGCCGCCATGGTGTAGTGCCAGTACCCGGCGGGCCGATCGGCCTCCCCGAAGCCCAGCGGTTCCATCGACACGACGCGTAATCCATTGGCCGCCAGCGCATCCGCGAGACGCTGATGCATGCGCCGCGGCATGAACAGCCCGGGCACCAGCACGACGGCGCGATCACCTTGTCCGCGTTCGTCGTACGTGATGCGATCCGTGCCGACACGCAGACTCCGAGTGGGAGGTTCCATCGGTACTCCTCATTTGGCGAGGAGTTAAATTTACACTGTTGTATCTTGCTCGGAAGAGTCCACGGCGGCCGGTTGATTGACTTTGCGCGCCAGGGTGGGGCTGTCGTCAGAGCAGAGTGATGGGGTTGTCCGGGTTGCCGAGGATGGCGATGAGGGCGGGGCGGTTGCCCGCTCGAACCGGCAGCTCGATGTCGAGGGCCTGAAGGCGTGGCGTCACCTGGCCGGGTTCGGGGTGGACCGCTTCGAGGGACAGCAGGGGGACGATCGGGAGTTCGTCGGCGGGGTGGTCGGTTTCGCCCCAGTCGATGAGGGCCGGGACTACCTGGGTGGGGGTGGACGTGCCGGGGAAAGTCAAGCGCCAGCGCAGGATTCGGCCGTCGGGGGTGGACCGGGACAGATCCGAGGCGTCGCCGGGATCGTGTCCGGCGCCGCGTGCCGCTGTGATCGCGGCGTCGATGTCCTTGACCCGCACCAGCCAGGCCGTCAGCCGGGCCTCGGTCAGGGTGTCGATGCCGAACGGGCGCGGCTGCTTCGGCTCCGGTTGCTCCGGGTCCGGGCCGATGATCTCGAGGTATCCGCCGTCGCCCAGGCCGAGCAGGAAGTTCCGGGTGCCGCGCCCGGGATGCCTGCCCCCGGCCACCGGTTCGATACCGACCAGCCGCGTGATCGCGGCGACCGTCCCCGCGAGATCGGGCGTGGCCAGGACCAGATGATCAAGTTCGCTCACACCCTGACGCTAACGAGACAGGCCTGGTTCCGAACACCATTGGACTCAGCCGGAGCAGGACACGCGGTCCTCAGTTCGGCGGGAGACCCAGCCCCGCGGCCAGGACGGGCCAGGATTTGGGCAGGGCGTCGTTCCAATAGCCCCAGGAGTGGGTGCCGGTGGGTTCGAAGTCGACGGTGGCGGGAATGCCGAGGTCGGCGAGTTTGCCGGCGAACAGGTGGGTGCACAGGTCGGTGGCGGCTTCGATCGCGCCGCCCACGAGCATCTGGTTCGCCAGGCCGTCGAGGCCTTGGAGGCTGAAGGGGTCGCCGAGGGTGTCGTGGGGGCCGGGCAGGCCCGAGCCGGTGGATAGGTAGAGGTTCACCCCGCGCAGTCGGTCCGCGTGCAGGACCGGGTCGTTGGCGGCCCATTCCGGATCGCCCTCGGGGCCGTACATGTTCTCGGCATCGCCGCCGACATAGGAGACGGCGGTGGTGACGAAGGCGTGGCCGAGCGGGTCGCTGATCTGCGCGCAGCCGCTGTAGGAGGCGACGCTGCGGTAGAGATCGGGGCGCGCCTCGGCCAGCTGTAGGACGGAGGTGGCCGAGGACGACAGGGCGGCGATCGCGTTGGCGCCGTTGGTGTTCAGGGCGGCGTCGATGATCGGCGGGAGTTCCTCGGTGAGGAAGGTGCGCCACTTGTTCACGCCCAGTACGGGATCCGGGTCCCGCCAGTCGGTGTAGTAGGAGCCGCGCCCGCCGAGCACCTCGACGACGTCGGCATCCTTACCGGAGAGGAATTGCAGGGCGGTCGAGCTGACATGCCAGGCGGCCGAATCCTCGCCGCCACCATCGCCATTGAGCAGATACAGCACCGGATGGGGCTGGGAGTCATCGGCCGGGCGCTGGATGAGTACGGGCACGTCCCGGTCCATGGCCGCGGAGTGGACGCTCCACACGGTCGATCCGGGCGGGGCCGGTGAGTCCTCGGGCGCGGCGGCGCTGGTGGACACCAGCCGGGATCCGTCCGGGGCGACGGCCTCGGCGTGTGCGGTGGCCGACAGACCGGCGGCGAGCGCGAAAGCGGTCGCGGACAGGGTGAACAGCGTTGTCGAGCGTCGCATGGTTGCGGACATGTGCGTCTCGATTCTGGGCGGCCGCGTGAAGCGTGCGGACGGGGATGGAAGGCGATATCGCCAAGAAAATGATCCGCAGCGGTGAGACCGGGAGTTTTGTCCCCGCGAACAGAAATGCGGCGCAGTTTGCACCGCGGACACAATCGCGCCCGGAAAAGCAGTCGTCACCATTTCGGCAATGGCATATCCGCGCGACGACGCGTGGCTGCCGAACTTCGAGAAGAGGGGATTCGAATGGTTTCGACGACTCGATCCACCGGTTTCGCACGGTCCCGCCTGCGCCGAGGTGCGATTTCGCCGGCCTCGGCAAGATCGGGCTCCCGCTCTGGACGCCGATCAAGGGCGAGGGTGGGCTCCTCGGCATCGATTGGTGCAACGTATTTCCCGGACTGTTCCCAGCGGACTGAGCCGAGTCGGCACGACAGTTCCGAGTCCGTAGCCACCCGATAGGAGTCGCCCCGGTCGTTCCGGCCGGGGCGATGTCCTGTCCGGGGCCGTCATGGGCATGACCACTGCCGACTTGCCCGCATTGTGAGGGAGCACAACGCGGAGACGATTTCTCGAGTCAACCCATAACGGACATGGAGCTAACTTAGGGCAACCTCTACGCGAGCCGGGTGGCGGCCCGGCGTCGAGAGGGGTGTGCGATGAGGATGAGGCGACGGCTGGGCCGGTACGGCGAGGCGTGCAGTGTGTATGTGGCGGCGGTGGTGGCGGGGCTGGCCATCATGGCGCCGGTCGATCTGGAACAGGCGGCGCGGTCGCGGTCGGCGCATCTCGACATTCTCGCGAACGACACCGTGCATGCCGCGGCCGTGGGTGTGCTGATCGCGGTGGTGGTGGCCATTGTCGCCACCGTGCACGGATCGGTGCGGGTCGGGTGGGGGATCGCGGTGTGCGGTACGGTGATTCTGCTGGCCGATCACTTGGCGGCCGGGTCCGCGCCCGCCCCGCACGAGTTGCTCGCCCTGATGTATTCCGATGCGGGTGGGGGCGGACTGGTGCTCGGCGGCTTGGCGGGCGCGGTGGTGATGCACAGCGCCCCGGCCGCGGCCCTGACGACCGGGGCGCTCACCACCGCGGTCATCGGGAATCGCACGAGTCTCGCCGACCGGGCCGCCGATCGCGCCCAGCCCGCCGATCGCTGGGAGTGGCATCTGCTCGATTCGCCGCCGCGGTGGCTGGTGCTGATCGCATTGATCCTGGTGCTGGCCACCGGTATCGCGAATCGCCGTGCGCGCCACCGGCGCTGGGTCGGTGTGTTCCCGTTCGCCTCGGCCTGCGGCGGTCTGCTGGTGGTGGCCACCGCCATGCTCGGGTGGGACTGGCTCGCCGCGGGCGGCTCCAGCCTGCCGCGCGCGGTCGCGGCGGGCGGGCTGATCATCGCCGGAGTGACGGCGGCGGCCTTCCTGCTGCCGGGCCTCGACGGCGCGATCGCATTGCTGGCCACCGCATTCACCGTGGTATGGGGTGAGCTCGCCCCGGTCCGGCTCCCGGTCGCCGACCTCATCGTGCTGCCGATCCTGATCGCGGTCGGCTACTTCGCCGGATTGCGCCGCCGCTCGGCACTTCTCGGGTGGACCGCGCTGGTCACCGTCGCCGTGGCGGTCGCCTGCTCCGGCCAACTGCGCCACACGGCCATGGTCGCGGTGGTGCCCGTGCTCGGCGCCGCCGTCGGATACGCCTGGGCCGCAAGCACTCCCATCCGGAAGTCGAGCCGGGCCGTGACCATCCCGCTGCTCTTCACGCCGTCGATAGTGCTCGGATTCCGGCAGCACCTGCGCGCGGCGGACGGCATCGCCGACGCACCGGACTGGGCCGCCGTGGTGCTGGTCCTCAGCTGCTTTCTGGGCTTCGGCGCGCTGCGGGCGGTGCGGAAAGGCCGCCGTTGCGCCATTGGCGCGGGGCGATTCCGTTGTGGTGGCGGAACATTCGGGTGAAGTAGCCCGGATCGGAGAGGCCGATGCGGCGGGCGACCTCCGCGATCGGGAGGTCGGTGTCGGCGAGCAGGCGGCGGGCCTCGGTCATGCGACGCTCGGTGATCCAGTCCTGGACGGTGCGGCCGGTGCGGCGGCGCACGACCGTGGTCAGATGGCCCGGGGTCAGACCCACCGCGGCGGCGACGTCTCGAAGGGAGAGGGGCTCGGTGTGGCGCTGGTCGATCACCTCGAAAACCTTGGCCAGCAATGGTTCTCCGCTGCGGCGCAGGTCACCGACCACGTCGGCGGCGAGGCGGGCCACGTCGATCAGCAGCAGGGTGAGGTGGGCGAGGGCGGCCTCCCGGTAGCCGTCGGCGCGCCGGGCGAGCTCGGCTTCGACGGACGCGATCGTGCTGTCCCAGAACGGTTGCCGGGATGCGGGGAGATCCAGGCGCAGGAGACCGTCGGCCTTGCCGTGCACGAACGGGAACAGCAGCGGGTGCGCGCGCCATGCGGGCCACGGCGCACGGCCGTCGGGACCCAGCGCGGCGGGATCGAAGTACACGCCGATGCCGTCCCGAATCCCGTGCAGGGCAGGCGATTCGACGGCCCGCCCGGGCGCGACCAGATACAGGACGCGGGCATCGGGAGCGTACATGAGGACCGGGAACGCGTGAATGTGCGGCCGGTCGCCGCCGGGCCGCTCGTGACCGGCGGCGTGCAATACCGCGACCGGCGACGAGCCGAGGTCGGTCCGGTACTCGTACACCGGAACCCCGCGCTCGTGTCGCACCAGCCGCGCCGCATGAGTCATGCAACCGAAGATAGTCCCGATATGGCGAACTATCACCCAATTACTGTGGCAGCGGGAGATCCACCATGGATGCATGACCAAACTTCGTCCTCAAACGCTCAGCCGCCGGTTGGGGAACCGGCACGACTACATCCCGGCCGCCGGATTCGACTTCTTGCTGCCCGGCTACGACCTCCTGACCCGGCTGATGGGCGCACCGGCGGTCCACGCCGAGCTGGTCGCCCGCGCGGAGCTCGCCGATGGCCAGCGGGTGCTCGACATCGGCTGCGGCACCGGCAATCTCACCATTCGCGCCAAGCAGTCCCGGCCCGGAGCCGACCTGACCGGCTGCGATCCCGACCCCTTGGCGCTGGCCCGGGCCCATCGAAAGGCGCAGGCCTACGGCGATATCCGATTCGAGCGCGGCTACGCCCAGGAGCTGCCGTATCCGGACGCGACCTTCGACCGGGTGCTGTCGGCGCTGATGCTGCATCACCTCGACGCCGACACGAAAACCGCCGCCGCCCGGGAGATGCGCCGCGTGCTGCGCCCCGGCGGCCAGCTCCACCTCGCCGACGTCGGCGGCGAACAGCTCCCGCGGTTGCTGCGCGACGTCGGCCTGGCCTGCGACGCGGTGACCACCGTGCGGCACGGCGGCCTGGGCCGGGTCACCTACATCCGCGCTCGGTCAGAGTGAGAGACGGTCCGCGGGATCGCCGCCGTCGGTCATGGCGGCCGGTGGATCAGTCCGGCAGCGTCGGTATCGCGTTCTGATGCTGCGTGGCGCCGTTCTCGTCGCCGGAGTGCGATCTGCCGATCATGACCTCGCCGTCCCTGGCGACCAGTTGACTCTCCGACTCGGACATGGATTCCGACCAGCCGGTGTCGTTGAAGGACACCGGCTGACCGTCGACCTCGACGCTGCCGACGAGATACCTGGTCACCCCGGATTCGTCACCCTGGTGCTCGCGGCCGATCAGCACCTGGCTGTCCTCGGCGACGAATCTGCCGCCGGATTCTCGGATCGGGCTGCTCCATTCGCCCGGGCTGACCTTGGCGGGAACCGCGTTCTTCCCCTCGCCCAGCACCAGCCGGGCATACCGGTATCTGGTCTTGCCGTTCTCGTCGCCTCGATGTTCGCGCCCGACCAGCACCCGGTCGGCGGGGCACTTCCAGAGACTGTCCTTCTCCCGCATCCAATCCGACCATTGGGGGTCGACCGTCGAAAGCCGTTGAGCCATATCGTTCCTCCTCGATGACCGCCCGCCGTCATTGCATTCCGTCGTTAGACTGCCCAGCGGGGCCCGGAACTACCGCGAACCGCCGAAAGAGTTCTGCGGGATGATGGAGCAGGACCAACCGGTCCAATCGATCTCCCTGGGAGGGCTGGGCGCGATGACAGCGGCACGTGAAGTTCCCGATCCGTGGTCGCAGTCCCGTGCCGCCGCCACCCACTGGGTCCCCGCCCGCGGCCTGGCCAACGGCCTCAACGCCCAATCCTGGGGCGTCCTGGCCGACCTGCCCGAATCGCAGGTCTACCGCGTGCTTTTCGCGCTCATCGACGCCGGAATCGCGGGCTATGTGCTGCCGGTGCGCGCGACGGTCCTGGAGCCGGGCGATGCGGAACTCGTCTGGCGACTACGTGTCGACATCTCGCGATTCCGTGCGGCCGAAGACCTGCTCATGGAACTGCTGCGCTATGCCCGCCCACGCCGGTCGCAGCCCCCGGCGCCGAAGCGTCGCCGCCGCCGGCGCGTACCCCTGGTTCGCGAGTCGCGGTAGGGCTTCAGCTGCTGCCTTCTCGATCCTCCAGTCCGACCGCGTCGGTGAGTTCGCGGCGGTGGTTGTCCAGTTCGGGGTACTGGGAGCTGAGTTCGCCCATGAAGTCGGCCAGGGCATCGCTGATGGCGTTGAGTTTGGCCTGAATGGCCGCGTCGCTGCGGCTCTGGGTGTTCTGCAGCAATGCCACCAGCAGGAACGTGATGATGGTGGTGGCGGTGTTGATCACCAGCTGCCAGGTGTCCACACTGGGCAGCACCGCGATGGACGGAATCCAGATCAAGACCAGCGCCACACAGAACACGAAGAATCCCGCCCGGGACGCCCGGGTCGCCGTGGCGGTGGCGAACCGGTCGAACACCGTCAGATGCGGGGAATTCTCGGGGGTTCGGGGTTGCCCGCCGCGTTGGTCGTCGCTGTCGACATGCCTCATGACGCCACCTCCGGATCAGGGTAGATAGGGCGAGAGATAGGGCACGGACTCGGCGACATGGGTGGCCTCGATGCCCGCGCCGATTCCGGTGAAGAACCACGTCTGCGGGGTGCGGACGAGCTTGCCGACCACGAAGGCGGTGTACGGGCCGCCGGTCAGCGCGTAGCGGGCGATCTCGAGCTGGGACGACGCGTCGGTCACGTGGCAGTAGGCGTTCGGGATATCGGTGAACGGCCTTGCGGTGTAGGAACTCACGACGAACATCACCGAGGAGACCGACGGGGCGATCCGGTCGATCTCGATGGTGATCGTCTCGTTGTCGCCCAGGCCCTCGCCGGTGAGATCGTCGCCGGAATGGCGCACCGATCCGTCCGCGGAGGCCAGGTGGTCGTAGAAGACCACATCCACGAGCTGATCCACACTGAACAACAGCGCCGCGAGATTCACATCGAATCGGTTCGTCACGGCGGTGCGCTGATCCAGCCCGAGGTCCACGGACGGCGGCGACGGCTCCCATCCCAGCCCCACGGCGAGGTAGCTCAGTGGTGCGCCCTCGGCGCTGTGCAGCGGAACCGACACCGGCCTTCCTTCGATCGAACGGTCAATCCATTACCGGCATGCCCGTCCGGGCGTCGGCGAAACGTGTTGCGGGACGGGATATGTGAAATAGATACGTTTTGAATTCGTTGTGAGATGTCATAGTCGCGATGCCGGGAGAATGTGAACGTTCGGAAGTCCGGACCAAGGTCAATCTGTTTCCGAATTCATCGCTGCCGCAACCTACTTCGAGGTAGCATACCGGATGTTACACTTACCTGGCTTCGGGTCATCGGTGATCCCGAGAAGCAGAGGCTGGGCCCCGGGGTGGGACTCTTTATTGCGAATGCTCGCTGTCCTGGCGAGTAGTGACGGAGATACCCAGTGCGCGATGAAATGTATCTCGGTGAGCCGATCGACGACGGCCACGCAGCTTCCCGACATTCGGATTCCATTCCGCCGCCATTGATTCGGCGACGCAACCGGGCTTTCTGGTCAGGACTGCTATTCACCACGGTGGGGACGGCCCTGCATTTCCCGATGTTCTTCCGGGCGCGGGATATGGACTATCACATGGCCGGAATGGACATGGACGCCGGCATGATCACCGGCATGGTGCTCATCGTGGCGGGCCTGGTGCTCACCGCCTACGGCCTGGTCCCGCTGGGCGCGCATCGAGAACGGGTGGCGCGCTTGCGAGTTCGCGCCCTCGACGATGCGCCGATCGGGCGGGTGCACGTCGTGCTGCTGCTGGTCATGGCCACCGCCATCACCATCGACGTCATGAAGCCCACCACGCTCGCCTTCGTGGTGCCGGGGGTCGGCCGCGAATACGGGCTCAAGACACCGGCACATCCGGCCGGGGAGCTGCCGGTGGCGCTGCTGCCGCTGGCGGGCATCACCGGTACCGTGCTGGGCTCGTTCCTGTGGGGCTGGCTCGGCGACCGCATCGGGCGCAAGGCGGCGATCCTGCTCGCCGGGGTCGTGTTCGTCGCCACCGCCATCTGCGGCACCATGCCCAGTTTCGAATTGAACCTGGTGATGTGCTTCATCATGGGCCTGGGTGCGGGCGGCATGCTGCCGATCGCGTTCACGCTGCTGGCCGAGACCATTCCGGCGCGGCATCGCGGCTGGCTGCTGGTGCTCATCGGCGGGGATATCGCGGGCGCGTACATCATCACCAGCTGGCTGTCCTCGACCATCGGGGAGACCTACAGCTGGCGGGTGATGTGGCTGATCGGTTTCCCCACCGGACTACTGCTGATCCTGCTGACCCGGTGGATACCCGAATCACCGCGCTTCCTACTGTCTTTGGGACGTGATGAGGAAGCGCAGCAGGTGCTGCGCCGCTATCACGCCGAGGCGATACCCGTCGAGGAGTCCGAGCTCGCGGTCGAGGCGGGCGTGCGCGGGGGATACGGCCGACTGCTGCGGCCGCCGTTCACCGGAATCAGCCTGGTGCTCATCCTGACCGGGCTCGGGGTCGGGCTGGTGACCTACGGCTTCCAGTTGTGGCTGCCGACCAATCTGCGTGCGCTCGGCTACAGCGGCGTGACCGCGGACAAGATCCTGCGCGACTCCGCCATCATCGGCCTGCCGCTGAATCTCGTTGTGGCCTACTGCTATCACCGCTCGGCGAAGTGGACGATGGTGGCGCTCAGCGCGATCCTGGCGCTGTCGCTGTTCGGGTTCGTGCTGCTCGGCACGCACGTCACCGATCATCGGGTGGTGCTCAATGCCCTTCTCGTGGCGCCGATCTGGGGTGCGAACTCGGTGGTGGCGGTGCTCGTCTCCTACAGTGCCGAGGTCTATCCGACCCGGATCCGCTCGCGCGGCAGCGGTCTGGCCGCGGGCATGAGCAAGCTCGGGGGCGTGATCATCATCGCGCTGGTGGTGGCGGCCGTTGCCACGCCGTCGATTTCGATCACCGCCCTGATCAGTGCCGTCCCGATGTCGCTCGCGGCGATCGCGGCCGTCGTCTACCTGGTGGAGACGCGGCGGCGCACGCTCGAGGACATCACGGCGTCGGAGCTACGTGTCACGGCATGACGAACGGACGGATGGGGGCATCCGGGGGAGTCAACGAGGCTCTGCGCGAGTCTCTGATCCAGGCCACCATCGAACTGGTCTCCACCGAGGGACTGCACGCGCTCACCGCGCGCCGGGTCTCACGCATGTGCGGGGTCTCGACGATGGCCGTGTACACCAACTTCGGCGGCATGGCCGAGCTGATCCGGGCCGCCGGATCGGCCGGCTTCGCCCAATTGGCCGCGCGCATGCAGGAATGCGGGATCAGTGACGATCCGATCGCGGATCTGCTGTTGCTTGGCATGGTGTTCCGCGATGAGGCGCAGCGGCGGCCGGAGCTGTTCCAGCTGATGTTCGGCACCGGATCGCCGCGCACGGATCCGCCGCTGCGGCGCGGCAATGTGCTCACCGGGACCTCGGATTTCGATCATTACCGGGAGAGCTTCGATCATGTGGTGGACGCGGCGCGGCGGGCGGTGGAAGCGGGGCTGGTCAAGCCGACCAGCCCGCGCAACGCGGCGGCGCAGTTGTGGACCGGGCTGTACGGCTATGTGCAGCTGGAGAATTCGGGGCACCTGGGCGAGGACGGGCTGAGCGAGGTGCTGGTGCCCGCGATCGTGAACCTGCTCGTCGGGATGGGCTCCGACCGGGACGCGGTCGGAGTCTCGGTGGTGCGGGCGCTCACCCAGTTCGTGGCGTTGAGCGGGGGATTCGGTGTGGCCCAGGGTGGTTGAGCTCAGAAGCCCAGCTTCGACTTGAGTCGCTGGGCCCCCGCCATGGCGCGCTCGGCCGCGCTGCCGCGCGGGGGCATCAGCCCCAGTTGCAGCAGCATCTCCTGCAGATCCCACACCGCCCGGCTGCGCCAGATCAGCCCGGACCGGAACTGCCACAGGTCGATGACCATGACATCGAATCGCTTTCCGGTGGCGGCGAATCCGGGCGGATCGATGAGGCCGAGATGGGTGCCGGTCATCCGCCACGGCACCACCGCGACCATGGCGTCCTCAGTCAGCATGGGCGGCATGGGATTCGTGTACACGACATCCGGAAACGACACGATGGTGTCGGTCACGAACTTGGCCACGCCCGCGCGGCCGCGGGCGGGTTCACCCATGGACGGGTCGTGCCAGACGGTGTCCTCGGTGACGCAGGCCGCGACCGCGTCGGCGTCGGCGGAATTCCAGCCCGCGATGTAGTGGGCGGCGAATTCGCGCAGCCAGGCGACGCTTTCGATCGGTTCGGCGCCGTCCTCGATCACGAAGCCACCGGAACTCAGGGTATTCAGCACGGCCACACCAGCTTTCGATCACCTCGACCGTGCCGTCGGGGTGACGGCACGCACGGAGGATAGCCGTGAGCGGGCCGCCGCAGGCGAATTGCGCGGAATAACAACGTAATTCCTGGATAACGACGTAATTCGCCGGTGCGGGAATATCAAACAACCTCGTGATAACAGTCGAATAATGGTGTTACATACGGTCTCGGGGCTCTCGTCACATTCGAAATGCGGCTCCCGGCAATAACTCTGATCTTGCCCGCGTCGAATCGTTGACCGGCTTTCGGCGGCCTGCCTACCATGTGCCAATCATTCCGCGGCCTTGTCCGGCATCGAGAAATCCCAGGGGACGACACATGTCCGATGCAGCCATTGTCGGAATCGGATGCCGGTTCCCCGGCGGTATCACGAATCCGGATTCACTCTGGGACTTCGTGATCCACAAGGGCGACGGGGTGGTGCGGGTGCCCGCCGACCGCTGGAACCTCGAGAAGTTCTACGATCCGGATCCGGACGCGCCCGGGCGCATGTACACCCGCCACGGCGGCTTCCTCACCCAGTCGCTGTGGGAGTTCGACGCCGACTTCTTCGGGATCTCGCAGCGCGAGGCCGCCATCATGGATCCGCAGCAGCGGCTGCTGCTCGAGGTGACCTGGGAGGCGCTCGACGACGCCGGCCTGGCCGGGCGGGTGTCCGGGCGGCCGGTCGGGGTGTTCATGGGCGGCTTCATGAACGACAACGCGCTGGTGCGCAGCGGGCCGCTGGCCCGGCCGGTGATCAACGCCCACAGCCCCACCAGCGCCTCCCACACGCTGCTGTCGGCGCGCATCGCCTTCCTGCTGGACCTGCTCGGCCCGACCATGACCATCGACACCGCGTGCTCGTCATCGTTGGTGGCGCTGCATCAGGCGGTGCTCGCCCTGAACGCCGGGGAATGCGAGACCGCGATCGTCGGCGGCGCGAACGTCATGCTGCGGCCGGAAGCCTTCATCTCCATGTGCAAGGGCCGGTTCCTCTCGGTGGACGGGCGGTGCAAGACCTTCGAGGCCGGTGCCGACGGATACGGCCGCGGCGAGGGGGCGGGCGCGGTGATCCTCAAGCCGCTGCAGGCCGCTGTTCGGGACCGCGACCGGATCTACGCCGTCGTGCGGGGGAGCGGCGTCAACCAGGACGGCCGTACCCTCGCCATCCCGGTCCCGAATCCCGTTGCCCAGGAGGCGCTCGCCCGCCGCGTCCGCGAGAACGCGGGCTTCGAAGCTCACGAGATCCGCTACGTCGAAGCACACGGCACCGGCACCGCCGTCGGCGATCCCATCGAAATGTCGGCACTGGGCGCGGTCTACGGCACCCCGGCCGGACGCGACGAACCCCTGCCCGTCGGATCGCTCAAGAACAACATCGGCCACACCGAGGCCGCGGCGGGTGTCGCGGGCCTCATCAAAGCCGCCCTGACCCTGCATCATCGGACGATCGCCCCGCAGCGGCGACTCGACAATCCGAACCCGGAAATCCGATTCGACGAACTGGGCCTTCGCGTACCACTCGACCCGGAACCCCTGCCGGGCGGCAACGGCCGAATCGCGGTAGCGGTCAACAGCTTCGGCTACGGCGGCACCAACGCCCACGCCATCCTCGAACAGGCCCCGATGCTCTCGCTGATCGAGGACCGCGCCGACCCGCTGCCCGTGCTGCCGCTGTCGGCCCGCAGCGAGACCGCCCTGCGGGAGCTCGCCGGTCAGCTGGCCGCCGGATCCACGGCCGTTACCGAGGCCCTGTGGTCGCGGCGTGCGCATCATCCGCTGCGCACCGCCTTCACCTATCGCGATGGAGACGACTTGCGCACGCAGCTGGCCGAATTCGCCGCGGGTGGCGGGGCCGCACCCGCCCGGACCGTCACTGCCGCGCCGATCGCGCCGGTGTTCGTGTTCAGCGGGATGGGACCGCAGTGGTGGGGGATGGCGCGCGGGCTGCTCGAGGTCGACGGCGTGTTCGCGGATACCGCGCGGGAGATCGACGAAGTCTTCGAGGCGCTGTCCGGGTGGTCGATCATCGCGGAAATGCTGTGCTCGGAGGAGGATTCGCGGGTCACGGCCACCGCTGTCGCGCAACCGGCGAATTTCCTGGTGCAGGTGGCGCTCACGGCGGAACTCGCCGCGCTGGGCATCCGTCCGGCCGCGGTCGTCGGCCACAGTGTCGGTGAGGTGGCCGCCGCCTACGTCTCGGGCACCCTGTCCCTGGAAGACGCGCTCCTGGTGAGCTATCACCGCTCGCGGCTGCAGGCCACGACCGCGGGTAGTGGAGGCATGCTCGCGGTTGGGTTGTCGGAGGATCAGGCCGTCGCGCGGATCGGAGGGACGGCCGGGGTCAGCGTTGCCGCGGTGAACAGTCCGTCGGCCGTCACGCTGTCCGGTGATGTGGCGGAGCTGGAGCGGTTGCGCGAATCACTGGATGGGGAAGGGGTTTTCGCGCGCACCCTGCGGGTCGAGGTGCCCTATCACAGCCAGCTCATGGATCCGATCCTCGACGAGTTGCGTTCGGAACTGGCCGATCTGAGCCCGGGGGAGACGCGGATTCCCCTATGGTCCACCGTTACCGGTGCGGAAATCGACGGCGCGGGGTGCGACGCCGGGTACTGGTGCCGGAATGTGCGGGAGCCGGTGCGGTTCGCGGACGCCATCGAGGGGTTGGTCGCGGCCGGGCATCAGGTCTTTCTCGAGGTCGGGCCGCATCCCGTGCTGGGCGGCAATATTCGGGAAGTTCTGGCTCGGCGCGGGACGCCGGGGGCGGTGATCGGGACCCTGGCGAGGGACGGCGAGGACCGTCATCGGCTGTTGTGGGCTGTCGCCGATCTGTATCGGGCCGGTGCGTTGGACACCACGCGGCCGCCGGGGGCGGCGACGGCGGCGGTCCCGCATCGGGAGTTGCCGTCGTATCCGTGGCAGCGGCGACTGTTGTGGACCGAGGATCCCGCAACCGAGCGCGACCGGCAGGGCGCCACCACGGGATACGCCATGCTCGGCGAGCGGACCGAGGCATCGGCGTCGGAATGGGAAGTGGCGCTGTCGGTTTCGAATCTGCCGTGGCTGTTCGACCATGTGGTGGACGGATCGGTGGTGCTGCCGGGGGCGGCGTATGTCGATGCGGCGTTGTCGGCGGTGGCGCTGCGTACGGGGCGGACGTCGTTCGGGCTGGAGAGTGTGCGGTTCATCGCGCCGATAGTGGTGGATCAGCACGAGATTCCGGTTGTGCGGATCGATATCGAGGAGACCACGCATCGCTTCACCGTGCGATCGCGGGCGGCGACGGGCACCACATGGAATGTCAACGCGTCGGGACGGTTGATCGAGGCCGAGGTGGATCCGGGGACCGCCGATGTCACCCCGCCGGCGGACGGGGTCGAGATCGCGGGCGAGGTGCTCTACGACGGGCTTGCCGCACACGGACTTTCGTACGGCCCGGCCTTCCGGCTCATCGAGCGGGCATGGGTCGGAGCCGACACGGTGGTGGCCGCGCTGGATCCTTCGCCATTGGCCGAGAATGCCTCCGCGCTACCGCATCTCGCGCATCCCGCGATCGTCGATGCCGCCCTGCAATGCTTTGCCGCGCTGTACGCGCGTTCCGCGCACGAGTCGACGGTGGTGGTGCCCGCATCGGTCGCCGGGGTGCGCTGGACGGGACGGTTACCCGACGATCCGCTCGTGCTGGTCACCCGTTCCGGGGCGGACGAACTCGTCGCCGACATCCGTATCGCCGGACCCGACGGCCGGGTCGCGCTCACCTTGTCCGGGGTCCGGTTCAGCCGGATCGCCGCCGCGCCCGAGCCGATCGACCGGTTGGACGGCCTGTTCTACGAACCGGTGTGGTCGATCACCGAGGACCCGAATCCGGGAACCGCGGCAGCGCAATCGATTGCGGACGAGTTCCTGCTGGTCGTGAGCCTGGGCTCGACGGTCTCCCAGCGTGCCAAGGAGATCGCCGGGGCGAGACCGTCGGCGGAGATCCTTACCATCGGCATCGAGGCCGATGAGGAAGCCCTGCTGGCCCAGCTGCGGACCGCGCACGGAGACGCAGGCGGGCGCAGCCGTGTCGTGGTGGTCGCGTATTCGGAACTCGATGCGGTGCAGCATGTGTACGGACTGGCCGTGGTGGCGCGGGCCATCGGTCGGCTGCTGGGCGGGGACGAGGAGAGCGCGCCTGTCGAAGGCACCGAGCTTCGGGCGGTGGTGGTCACCGAGAACGCCTTCTGCCTGCCCGTGGATCGCTTCGCCAACACCGCGCAGTCGGCGCTCATCGGCGCGCGGCGCACCCTGCTGAACGAACAGGCGGCCGCGCAGTGGCGGCTGATCGACGCCGAGGCCACCACACCGGCCGCCGCGATCATCGAACAGGTCCTCACCGATCCGACCGGGCCGGTCCGCGCGGACGAGATCGCCCTGCGCGCCGGTGCCGGCTGGACCCTCACCATGCGCCGCACCCTGCGCGAGCGCCTGGCGGGCCGCGACGCGGAGGTCCCGCTGTCCGATCCGGATTCGTCGTTCCGGCTGGAGGTTCCGCGCAGCCGCCTGCTGTCGGAGCTGGCCTGGCGGGCTGTCGACCGGGTCGCGCCCGGGCCCGGCGAGATCGAGATCCGTTTGGACGCGGTCGGATTGAACTACAAGGACGCGCTCAAGGTGCTGGGCGTCCTCACCGAACGCGAGCTGGCGGGCACGTATTTCGGCACCGCGCTGGGCATGGACGCCTACGGCGTCGTCGAGCGGGTCGGGCCGGGCATTACCGATATCGTTCCGGGCGATCGCATGTCGGTGTGCGCCCGCGACCTGCTGCGCCGGTACATCACGGTGCGGCCCGACGAGGGCGCGACCATGCGGATCGAGGCCGATCCGGAGACGGAGATCGATCCCGGCCAATGCAGTTCCATCTTGCCGTTTCTCACGGCCGAATTCGCCTTCACCGAGTTGGCCCGGTTGCAGCCCGGGGAGACCGTGCTCATCCACGGGGCCGCGGGCGGCATGGGCATGGCCGCGGTGCAGGTGGCCGCCCGGCTCGGCGCCCGCGTGATCGCCACCGCGAGCACCGATGAGCGACGCGCCGTCGCCCGGGAGGCCGGGGCGCACGAGGTGCTCGAGTCGCGGTCGATCAGCTTCGTGGACGAGGTGCTGCGGCTCACGGATGGGCGCGGCGTGGATGTCGTCTACAACTCGTCGCCGGGGGAGATCCTCCAGCAGAACCTGCGTGCCGCGGCCGAATTCGGCCGCATCGTGGAAATCGGGAAGGCCGACATCTACACCGACGGCGCGATCGATCTGCGCCCGTTCGACCGCAACCTGTCATTCTTCGCCGTCGATATGGACCGGGCACTTGCCGCCCGGCCCGACTTCGTCCGGCGGGCTTCCCGGCGGGCCATGGACGCGCTGGACGAGGGCGTCTACTCCTACCTGCCCTACACGGCCTTCGATCTCGAGCATGTCGCCGACGCCTTCGAAACGGTCGCGCGCTCCAAGCAGATCGGCCGCGTGGTGGTGGACCTGCGTGCCGAACAGCCGGTGACGCGCGCCAAAATCCCTGTGCTACACCTGGATCCGCTGGGCAGCTATCTCGTCACCGGCGGCTTCGGCGCCTTCGGGCTCGCGACGGCGCGATGGCTGGCCCGTGCCGGGGCGCGGCGGCTGGTGCTGGCCGGACGGCACGGCGCGACGAGCGACCTCGCCCGCGCGGCCGTGGCCGAATTGGCCTCCGCCGGAATCGAAGTCATCGAGGAGCGCGTCGACGTCTCCGACTACGACGCGGTCGCCGGACTGATCGAGCGGACACGATCCAGCGGTCGTGCACTACGCGGGGTTTTCCATGCCGCGGGCGTGGTCAACAACCACGAGGTCGCGCAGATCACCGTCGACTCGCTGGCAGAGATCTTCGGCCCCAAGGCCGCGGGCGCGGTGCATCTCGACAACGCCCTCACCGCCGCCGGTGTCGAACCCGACCTGTTCGTGCTGTACTCCTCGGCCAGCAGCGTGGTCGGCATCTCGCCCCAGATGGGTTATGCCGCCGCCAATTCCGTCCTCGACGCGCTCGCCGCCGCCCGCCGGGCCCGGGGCGCGCCGGCGCTGGCCGTCAATTGGGGCTTCATGTCCGGCGGCGGTGGCATGGCCGACTACGACGCGGTCACCCGCTACGCCGAGATGACCGGCTACCGCCCCGTCGACATGGACGCCGCCACCGGTCTGCTCGCCGAATGCCTGCTGCTGGACCTGCCGCAGGTCCTGCTGATGGACGTCGACTGGGCGCGCTGGTCCACCGCCTACCGTGCCTCGACGCGCACCGCGCGCTTCGCCGAACAGGTCGCTACCGCCGGGGGCGGGGCCTCCGGCGCGGCCGGGCTGCGCGCGGAAGTCCTTGCCCTGGGCGCGGATCAGCGCGGCGAGGTGGTGGCGTACCTGCTGGCCGAACAGCTGGCCGCGGTACTCGGCGTCGACGCCGAAACCGTCGACCTCGATACCCCGCTGCCGGATCTGGGCCTGGACTCGCTCATGGGCATGGAGTTCGGCGCGCGGGTGGTGCAGGTGCTGGGCGTGCAGATGTCGGTGCTGGCCGTCATCGGCCTGACCCTGCGCGGCCTCGGCGGGCGCATCGGTGAGCAGATCGCGCAGGAAGAGGAACGCGCGGCGCGGATAAACGACAGCGAGGTCGAATGAACGACAGCGATCCCCGGGGGCTGGCCCGTGCACTACTGGCCCGGCATGCCGGAAACAATGGCGGCACAAAGGAATCCGGGCAACGAGCGGCCGAATCGGCGGGGAGGCCGCAACCGGTCAACGGGAACGGTGCGACCTTCCGGACCGGTTTCGCCGACCACCCGGGCGTGCTCGACGCCGCCCAGCGGTTCGGCCGCTTCGACGCCTGGGTGCGCCAGGTCGGCCTGATCAACCCGTACTACCTGCCGCACGAGGGCGTCAGCGGAGCGGTCACCCGCATGGCGGACCGGGATGTCGTGAACTTCAGCAGTTTCGGCTATCTGGACCTGGCCGCCGACCCCCGGGTGCGGCAGGCCGCCAAGGACGCCATCGACGAATACGGGACCTCGGCCGCGGCGGTCCGCATCGTCGCCGGGGAACTTCCGGTCTACCGCGAGCTGGAGGACGAACTCGCGGGCGTCTACGACACTGAGGCGGCCCTCGTCACCGCCAGCGGGTATCTCACCAATGCCGCGGCCGTCGGATTCCTGCTGGGCAAACGCGATCTCGCGATCTGCGACTCACTCATCCACAACAGCATTGTCGCGGGCACCGAATGGGCAGGCTGCAAACGAGTCTTCTTCCGCCACAACGATCCCGACTCCCTCGAAGCCATCCTGCGCATGTCGCGGCGCAGCTTCGACCGGGCCCTGGTGCTGCTCGAAGGCGTCTACAGCATGGACGGCGACGTGGTGCGGCTGCCCGAGATCATCGAGGTGGCCAGGAAATACGGCTGCTCGATCATGATCGATGAGGCGCACTCCTTCGGAACGGTCGGCGCGACCGGGCACGGCATCCGGGAGCACTTCGACCTGCCCGGCGACGCCGTGGACGTCTGGATGGGCACGCTGTCCAAGGCGATCGGCAGCGTCGGCGGATACCTCGCGGGCAGAAAGGATCTCGTCGACGGGTTCAAATACGTCGCGGGCGGGCTCAGTATGTACACCGCCGCACCCGCGCCGTCGGCCATCGCCGCCGCGCGCACCGCGTTGGAGGTGCTGCGCGAGGAGCCGCAGCGGGTCCTGCGGTTGCGGCACAATGCCCAGTACTTTCACAGTCGCGCAAGGGAACTCGGCTTCGACACCGGAACCTCGCACGACACCCCGATCATTCCGATCATGACCGGCGCGGACGAGCCCGCCGTGCTCGCGGCACTGGCCATGCTGCAACGCGGCTTCAGCGTCAACGCCATCACCCATCCCGTGGTCCCGGCCGGGGAGGCGCGACTGCGGTTCTTCGTCAACTGCCGCCACACCGAACCGCAACTCGACGCCGCCCTGCGGGCGTTGCGTCAAGTCCTCGACGGCCTCGACGGCACCGCCGGACAGCAATTCACTCTCGCCCAGGAGGAGCAGCACTCGTGAAACTACGGATCAATCGAAGCCTGCTGCGAAAAGCCGTGGTGCCGGCGGTCGCCCTGCTCATCATGGGCGTGCTGTTCGCGCCCGCGCGCAGTGCGATCCTGCCGCACTCCGAGGACCCGGGCGGGCCGCTGGCGAGCAAGTTCAGCTTCACCGAGATGCCGATCAAACTGCCGCCGGGGCTGAACACCGACCGCAAGATCCGCCAGGTGCGCAAGGAATACGCGAACCTGCAGGCCTGGATCTCGGCCATCGGCTCGGCGGTCGCCATGACCGACCTGACCGGAAGCGGGCTCGCCCAGGACCTGTGCCTGGTCGATCCGCGCTCGGACTCGGTCATCATCACCCCGACACCGGACAGCGACACCAGCCGCTACGAGCCGTTCGTGCTGGACCCCAAGCCGCTGCGCACCGACGAGTCCACGGTGCCCTCGGGCTGCATTCCCGGCGACTTCACCGGCGACGGCCGCATGGGCCTGCTGGTCACCTATTACGGTCGCACACCCATCCTGTACCTGCAGCGCGCGGACGCGACACACCTGGACGCCAAGGCCTTCCGGCCCGTCGAGTTGGTGCCCAACCCGCAGACCGAGGACGGGCTCTACCACGGACGGCGCTGGATCACCGCCGCCGTCGCGATCTCCGACTTCGACGGCAACGGCAAGCCGGACCTGTTCATCGGCAACTACTTCCCCGAGATGGATGTGCTCGCCGCGGAGGGCCGCCGCACCCTGCAGATGCCCGACGGCTTCGCGACCGCCAAGAACGGCGGTGAGCAGAAGATCTTCACGCTGTCCGGATACACCTCCGGGCACGATCCGGACGTGCAGTATTCGGAGGTCTCCGATGCCTTCCCGATCGGCACCTCGACCGGGTGGACGCTGGCGGCCGCGGCCCTCGACCTGAAGGGCAACCAACTGCCGGACCTATACGTGGCCAACGACTTCGGCAGCGACCACCTCTTCGTGAACAAGTCGACACCGGGCAGGATCAAGTTCGAGCTCGCGGTCGGCAAGCGCGGTCCCGCGACACCGAAATCCTCTGTGCTGGGCAATGATTCGTTCAAGGGTATGGCCGCGGAATTCGGCGACCTGTGCGGCAACGGCCGACCGGACGTGTTCGTCAGCAATATCGCGGTCACCTTCGGGCTGATGGAAGGCCACTTCGCCTGGTGCAACACCGCCAAGGACAATGCCGACGCCGCGAGCCAACTCGACAGCGGCACAGCACCATTCGTGAATCGCGCCCCGAAGCTGGGGCTGGCCTACGACACCTGGGGCTGGGACGCCAAGCTCGGCGATTTCAACAACAGCGGCCGCAATGAGCTGGTCCAGGCCAACGGCATGATCAAGGGCAGCGTCAACCGGTGGCCGCAGATCCAGGAAATCGGCACCATGAACGACGACCTGGTCAAGGATCCCTACGCCTGGCCCATCATCGGACCCGACGCCGATCTCGCCGGGGAGGATCCGGTCGCCTTCTACGCGCCCGACGGCAACGGCAAATTCGTCAACCTGACCCGTGCGCTCGGCATGGACAAGGCGGTGCCCTCGCGCGGGATCGCGGTGGGCGACACCGGCGGCAAGGGGGCGCTCAGCATCGCGGTGGCGCGGCAGTGGGGCGATCCGTCGTTCTACCACAACAACTTCGGCGGCAGCGGGCAGTTCCTCGGGCTGAAGCTGTACAAGCCGACCTACCCGGGCACCGCCGTCACCACCACCCTCGCGGGCAAGCCGGTGCTCGGCGTGCCGGCGGTGGACGCGCAGGTCGAGGTCCGGACCCCGGACGGGCGGTTGCACATCGGCCACCTCGACGGCGGCAGCGGACACACCGGCAAACGCGCCCTCGAGGTGCACATCGGTCTCGGCGAGATCGATCCGAGTACACCGCTGGATGTGCTGCTGCGGTGGCGTGATTCGAACGGGACCCCGCACGAGCAGTCCATCAAGCTCGCGCCGGGCTGGCACAACGTGAAACTCTCCGCGGACGCTCAGGAGGTCAAGGGATGAGCGACAACCAAACCGGGACCAACCCGGAAACCAACGGCCACGCGGAGGGGAACGGGCATCCGGTCGCCACGGCTGCCCGTATCGCGGCCATGCAGAAGTCGGGCACCGAATTCGCCAAGGAGTGGATCGAGAAGCCCCCGCCCAACAAGGATCCGCGCTACCTGGCGCTGCGCAACTTCGCCATCTCCATCACCTTCTTCAATGTGATCGGCTATCCACTGCTCGGCTTCGAGCAGCCGTGGCTATGGCCGTTCCTGGCCGTGGCCACCGCCTACACCGTGGAGCTGCTGCTGGAAACCCTTGCGGCATGGGCATATCAGCGCCCGGCCGCCTACCGGGGCCGCGGCCCGCGCGGGCTGATCGAGTTCCTGCTGCCCGCCCACATCACCGGATTGGCGTTCAACTTCCTGGTCTACGCGCACAACCAACTGTGGCCGGTGCTGTTCGGCGTCACCGTCGCCGTCGGCGCGAAATGGGTGATCCGCGCGAAGATCAACGGGAAGATGAAGCACTTCATGAACCCGTCGAACTTCGGGATCGTCGTGTGCATGCTGCTGTTCCCGATGATGGCGGTCGCCCCGCCCTACCACTTCACCGAGCACCTGCACGGGCCGGTGCGCTGGGGCATCGTGATCGCGCTGTTCACCTCGGGCACGCTGCTCAATGCCAAACTGACACTGAAGATGCCGCTCATCCTGGCCTGGTTCGCGGCCTTCGCGCTCCAGGCGATCCTGCGCGGCTGGTTCGAACCGAACATCTCGATGCTGGCGGCCATCGCACCCATGACGGGGCTGGCGTTCATCCTGTTCAGCAACTACATGGTCACCGATCCCGCGACCACGCCGTTCGGCAAACGCCAGCAGATCATGTTCGGCGCGTCCGTCGGGGTGCTGTACGGGGTGTTCATGGTCCTGCACATCGCCTACGGACTGTTCTTCGCCCTGACCGTCACCTGTGCGTCTCGCGGGATCTATTGGTGGGTGCGCGATTTCGCGGAATGGCGACGGTCGCGCGTGGCCGGTGCCGCCGAGCCCGCACCCGCGCCGGAAGCGCTCGCCCTCCGCGCTCATTCGATAAACCAGACCGCACGCTCTTGATCGGAGAAGTCCCATGCCCTCACCCATAGGTCCGTTGCGCGCCCTGGTCTTCGTCCCTGGACAATCCGAAATCCGCAGAGTCATGGGCGGATTCGAGCGGCCCAGCGAGACGACCGCGCTGGAACTGGAGCGGGTGACCCTGCACCTGGTCAGCGGAATCGACACCGCCGTCCGCAGTTCCAGCAATGCCGAGATCATCGCGGCCCTGCAACCGGTGCCCGCGCGCTATCGCGGATTCGCCTTCGAGGGCGCGGCGGTCGGGCTCACCGCCCTCGACTCGCTCTCGCCCGGGCATCGCGCCGCCGACCTGTTCGAGAACGCGGAGAACTTCCACTTCCCGATGTACCCCGGGGTCGGCATGGCATTGGCGCGCATCCCGAAGTTCCGCTGGCGCAAGCTGTTTCCCAAGCATCCGCTCTACCGGTGGCTCGCCGTCGACGGGTACGGGTTCTACAAGGCCTTCTTCCACACCCAGAAGTACGTGCGGCAGCAGCGATTCGACACCCGGTATCCACGGTGGATGGGCAATCGCGCGCAGGTGCTGCGCATCGCGGATCAGGGCATCGGGCGGGCGTTGTGGTTCGTGGGCGGCGGCTCGGCCGCCGGGCTGACCCGATTGATCGGCCAGTTCGATCCGGCCCGGCACGCCGACCTGTGGAGCGGGGTCGGCATCGCGGTCACCTTCGCCGGCGGCGTCGATCAGCACGAGCTCGACGAATTGCGCACCACCGCGGGCGAATACGCCGGGCTGCTGGGTCTCGGCGCGGCGCTGGTCGCCAAGATCCGCCTGGAAACCGACAGTGTCGACGCCTACACCGAGGCGGTCGTGCGCACCTATTGCGGCCGCTCCATGGCCGACACCGATGTCCTCGTGGAGAAGTCCCAGGTCGATCTGCCCGCCGACGGCACCGCCGCGACCTACCAGCTCTGGCGCGACCGCATCGTCGAGCTCATCGCGAACGGAAGTTGAGTGCCCCCATGGGTTTCGACTGGACCTCCCAGCACGTGATCGTCACCGGCGGCTCCGAAGGCATCGGGGCCGCCGTGGCCGAGGCCGGCGCCCGGCGCGGCGCCCGCGTCTCCATCCTCGCCCGCCGCCGCGTGCCCCTGCGCGATATGGCCGAGACCATCGGGGCGGAATGGGTCACCGCCGACGTCACCCACCGCGACGAACTCGCCTCCGCCATCAAGGAACTCGAACGCCGCCAGGGCCCCTGCACCGTCCTGGCCTGCTGCGCGGGCCTCACCCTCCCCGGCCGCTTCCTCGACATCGACCCCGACGACTTCGACACCCAGATCACCGCCAACTACCTCGGCTCGGTCAACGCCATCCGCTGCGTGCTGCCCGGTATGACCGAACGCGCCGCCGGCCGCATCCTGCTGATCAGCTCCACCTCCGCCTTCCTCGGCATCACCGGCTACAGCAGCTACGGCCCCACCAAGGCGAGCATCCGCCAACTGGCCCTCTGCCTCCGCTACGAAACCGACCCCACCGGCGTCCAGCTCTCCGTCCTCTACCCCGCCGACACCGACACCCCCGGCCTGGCCCGAGAAAACCTCCGCAAGCCCCCCGAAACCAAGGCCATCACCGGATCCATCAAACCGCTCCCCGCCGAAACCGTTGCCCGCGCGGCACTCCGGGGCTTGGAACGCGGCCACCACCACATCACCACCGACCCACTGACGAGATTCTTCCTCCTCTGGGCCAACCTCCCCGAAGACCTCGCCCGCCCCTTCTTCCGCCGTTCCATCGCCAAGGCTCGCGGCGTGGACGGCTAGCCCGGGTTGGTCTGCACGGATTGGGACGTGGGGGCGGCGGGCGGCGGGGGTGACGGA